>CAMAUY010000013.1 GCA_945861565.1 Akkermansia muciniphila | reverse complement strand
TTCTCCACCTTCGACCACTCGTTTCACCGCTAAGATGCGGATATGTTGAAGCGTTTTGTGATCCAATGTGCGCCCATCAATTTTCGACATGCAGTTGCTTAGCAGGATACATGCCAAGTGTAGTCTATGCTAAAGACTGATCAGTATGTCATGGAGATCATCCAGCGCCGGTTGTTCCTGCGCATGATGGCCGATCTGGCCTACCGGTTGCCGCGCACAGAAACGCCCGCGCTCGACCAGACGAGCGGACCGGAACTGGTGAACCGGTTCTTCGAGATCATCACGCTGCAAAAGTCCAGCTCGCTGCTGTTACTTGAGGGCATCAATTTGATCCTCGGCGCGTTGGTCGGCCTGCTGGTGCTCGGCTTCTATCATCCGCACCTGCTGGCGTTCGACCTCGCGCTCGTCGTCACGCTGGTCACCGTGGTCTTCGGCCTGGGCCGCGGGGCGGTGCGCACCAGCATCCGCGAGTCCTACAGCAAGCACGCCGTGGCCGGCTGGCTGGAACAGATGGCGCTGCTGCCCCTCCTCTTCAAGAGCCGCGGCGCTTCCGAACTCGCGCTGCAGCGCGCCGACGCGCTCGGCGCGGAATATCTCGAGGCGCGGCGTGCGCACTTCCGCGTGTTGCTCCGGCAAATTTTCGCGCTGCTGATGTTGCAAGCCATCGCCAGCTCGGCCTTGTTGGTTATCGGCGGCATGCTGGTGCTCCACGGCGAACTAACGCTCGGCCAGCTTGTCGCCAGCGAACTCATCGTCGGGGCCATCGTCGCGTCCGTCTCCAAATTCGGCAAACACCTCGAAAGCTGGTACGACGCGATGGCGGCGACCGACAAGCTGGGCTTCCTGGCCGACCTGCCGGTGGAGCGCGAGCACGGCGAGACGCCTGCGCCGCGTAACGGCCCCGCCGAGGTCGAACTCAAGCAGGTATCGTTCGGTTACGACCCGGCGCGGCCGGTGTTGCGCGAACTGTCGCTGCGCTTCCGAGCCGGTGCACGCGTCGCCGTGGTGAGCGCCGCGGGCCATGGCGCAAGCACGTTGCTCGACCTACTCTATGGCCTGCGCAGGCCAAACCAGGGCATGCTGATGGTCGATGGTCTGGACCTGCGGCATTGGAACATCGAGGCGCTGCGCCAGCAGGTCGCGCTGGTGCGCGGCACGGAGATCGTCGAGGGCACGATCGTCGAGAATGTCCGGCTCGGCCGCGAGGATCTCAGCCTCGACGACGTCCAGCGCGCGCTCGAATGCGTCGGTCTGATGCAGACCGTGCTGCAGTTTTCCGAAGGCCTGAACACGCGGATCAAGTTCGGCGGGCGCCCCCTCTCCAGAACGCAACGCATCCGCCTCGTACTCGCGCGCGCCATCATCGGCAAGCCGCGCCTGTTGTTGATCGACGAATTACTCGAGGGTCTCGACCTGCAAACCGTCGCCGAACTGGAAAAATACCTCTTCGCCCCGGAGAATCCGTGGACGCTCGTGCTCGTGACGCGCGACGCCGATCTGGTGAAGCACTGTGACGAAGTGCTGCGCCTGGGCGAATGCCATTTGAACAACCACGCCGCCACGGCGGCGACTCGCATATGAGCCTGCCCGGCCAGACCACCATGGCTGCTGCGCACCCGCAGGAGGTGGCCGGGCGCTCGGCGGCGATGCCGTTGCTCGATCATCGCGCCAACCTTCCGGTCCTGGCGCGCGCACGTTCGTCGCGGCGGCTGCGGTGGTTCAGCCGGCTGTTGTTCGCCTCGTTCGTCGCGCTGGCACTCGGCGTGATCTTTCTGCCGTGGCAACAGTTCATCGGCGGCGAAGGGCGCGTCATCGCCTACAATCCGCTGGAACGCGCCGTGACCGTCGAAGCGCCACTGGCGGGCCGCGTCCACCGCGCCTTCGTCGTCGAGGGCAAACCGGTCAAGCGGGGTGACGTGCTCTTCGAACTGATGGACAACGATCCCAACCTGCTCGCCAACCTGCGTGTGCAGCGCGAGGCCGCGCTCGCCCGGCGCGACGCCGCGAAACAGCGCATCGAGTCGCTCACGGGTCAGGTGGCCGAGTTGGAACGTTCTCTGCCGCTGGCGGTCGAGGCCGCGCAGGCCCGGCTCGACGCCGCGCGCTACGCCGCTACAACCGCACAGTTGCAGTTTGACCGCATCAAGGGGCTGTTCGAGGACCGGCGCGGGCTGGCGTCGCAACGCGAATTCGAGCTCGCCACACTTGAGCGCGATCGTGCCACTGCCGAACTGGCGCGCGCCGAGACGGAGTTGCGGCGCGCCTCGGTGGACGTGCGCGCAACGCTCGGCAGCACGGGAGCGCAGCGCGATCTCGCGCGCGGCGATCTCGCGGCGATCGACCAGTCGCTCACGCTGCTCGACATCCAGATCAACCAGACGCAGATGCAGCGGGTGACCGCGCCGCGCGACGGCGTCGTGTTCCGCATGGGGGCGACCGAGGGCACGTTCCTGCGCGCCGGCTCGCCGTTGTGCACGATCATTCCCGAGACGGAAAACCGCATGGTGGAGCTGTGGCTCGACGGCAACGACCTGCCGCTCGTGCAATCGCGCGAGACCGACGCCACCGGCAGGATCCTCAAGCACGGCAGTCTGGTGCGCATCCAGTTCGAGGGCTGGCCGGCGATCCAGATCATCGGCTGGCCAAGCGCGGCCATCGGCACGTTCGGCGGCGAGGTGGTGTTGATCGATGCCACGGACAACGGCCGGGGCAAGTTTCGATTGCTCGTTGCGGAACACCCCGACCGAGTGGAGCGGGGCGGCGCGGCGTCGGAACCGATCCCGTGGCCCGGCCCGCGCTGGTTGCGCCAGGGCGTGCGCGCCAACGGTTGGGTCCTCCTGCAACGCGTGCCGCTGTGGTTCGAGGTCTGGCGTCAGCTGAACGGCTTCCCGCCCGCACTAGGCCAGGACATCACCGCCGAGATCAACCCGGCCAAACCCTGACGCGCCCATGAGCCACCGTCTCGTGATCGTACTGTGGTGGGCGTTCGCCGCCGCGCTGCCCGCGCGCGCCGAAACCAACCACGCCGTGGTTTCGCCGCTCGCGTTAACCGAAGTCCTCGCCGGAGTGAACAACCAGTATCCGCCGCTGCTCGCCGCGTTGATCGAGCGCGACATTGCGGCCGGCCGCCTCAAGGGCGCGCAGGGCACGTTCGATTTCAACGTCTTCGCGCGCGTGTTCGGCACGCCAGCGGGCTTTTACGAGAGCGGCACTCTCGACACCGGTTTCGAGCAGTTCACTGGCCTGCGGGGCAGCACGGTCTTCGGTGGCTACCGGCTCACCCGCGGCGACGTTTTACCGGACTACGATGCCACCCGCACGCAGGGAGCCGGCGAACCGCGCATCGGCCTGCGGATGCCCTTGCTGCGTGACGGCGCCATCGACCGCCGCCGCGCCGCGCTCTACAAGGCGCGCGTCGACCGCGAACTCGCCGATCCGTTCATCCAGCGCCAGCAGCTCGACTTCCTGCGCGCCGCCACGGTCGCCTACTACCACTGGCAGGCTGCTGGCGAACGCCTGCGCGTGGCCGAGGACATTCTGCGCGTAGCCCACGACCGCGCCGGCGCGCTCACCAACCAGGTTCACTCCGGCCTCGTGCCGCGCATCGTACTGGCTGACAATCAGCGGCTCGTCGTCGCGCGCGCGATCGGCGTCATGCAGGCACGCCGGCGCTTCGAGGCGGCCGCGCTGGCGCTCTCACTCTTCCTGCGCGACCCGGCGGATGAACCGCTCGTGGCCGGGCGCGAACGCCTGCCGGCCGCGTTCCCCGTCATCGCTCCGCCCGCCGTGGAGCAACTCGCCGCCGACATCGACCGCGCGCGCGAACGCCGCCCGGAGATCGCGCGCCTGGCGCTCGCGATGAACAAGCTCGAAATGGACCGCCGCCTCGCACGCAACCAGATGCTGCCGAACCTCGATGCCGGCGTGACCGCCAGCCAGGATTTCGGGCGCGAGATTTACAAAGACAAAACCGAGTTCGAAGTGCAGGCCGGCATCGAGTTGCGCGTGCCGCTCCAGCGACGCGAGGCGAAAGGCCGGCTCGCCGCGGTCGAGGGTCAGATCGCGCAACTGGAGAACGAACAACGCTTCGCCCGCGACCGCATCCGCAATGAGACGCGCGACGCCTTCTCCGCACTGACCGCCGCGCACGAGCAGACGCTCCAGACCCGCCTCAACGTCCAGCTCGCGCGCGAACTCCAGGGTGCCGAGGAGGAACGCTTCCGCCGCGGCGCCACCGACCTGCTCGCCCTGCAATTGCGCGAACAAACCGCCTTCGATGCCGAGGTGCTCGCCGTGGAAACGCTGGCTGAATACTTCCGCGCGCTGGCCGACTATCGCGCCGCCATCGCGGCCGATCTCGCGGCGCCCGCCAAACAAAGGCCGCCCAATCCGTAGCGTGGCAACACGCCTACCTGAGTCCGGAGCAGGCGGACAGGACCGGTTTGGACATAAGTCCGCGAGCCTGCAACCGGGTGCTTGCACTCTTCGGGCCGAGTTCTGATGATCACTCCACCGCGTTGCTCCTAATGTCCAAGCCCGCCATTGCTCTCGATCATCTGGCCAAGTCTTTCGGCAATTCCGTGGCCGTCGCCGGAATCTCAATGTCCGTTCCCGCGGGAGAAATTTTTGGCTTTCTCGGGGCCAATGGAGCCGGCAAGACGACGACGATGCGGATGCTCTGCGGCCTCGCCAAACCGACTTCCGGGACGGGCCAAATCGCCGGCCACGACATCTGGCGCGAGCGCTACCACATCCGATCGAAGTTTGGCTACGTCGCACAGAAGTTCAGCCTCTACCCGGATCTGACCGTTGTGGAAAATCTGCACTTCTTTGGGGGCGCTTATCAGGTCAGCGGAAAGCCGCTCCACAAGCGCATCGAGACTCTCCTCCGGGAGTTGGATTTGGAAGGTAAGCGGACGGCCCTGGCGGGCAGTCTCTCGGGCGGAATGCGGCAGATGCTGGCCATCGCCTGCGCGCTCATTCATGAGCCGGCGGTGGTCTTCCTGGATGAGCCAACCTCTGGCCTCGACCCGGTCCACCGGCAGCAGATTTGGGATTTGCTCTATGACCTGAGCAGCAAGGGCACGACGATTTTCGTGACGACGCACTACATGGACGAAGCCGAGCGATGCACCGAAGTGGGATTCCTGCATCAGGGGCGCTTGCTCGCCAAAGAGACGCCACTGCGACTCAAGCAGCGGTTCAAAGGCCAGTTGCTCGAAATGCAGGTCGAGCCGGTGATGGACGCGCTCATTCGTCTGCGCAGTGTGCCGGGCGTGCTGGGCGTGGCGCTGCGCAGTGGCCGGGTGCGGATTTATTCGAAGGACTCCGCCGCGCTGGTCGCAGGATGGCTGCAGCACTGGCCCTTTCCCGAACTCACATGGCGCGGCCACGAATGGGTCGCCCCGGATATGGAGGACGTTTTCAAAGCCTATTCTCAAGGCTATTCCCCAATCCTTACCACGGCGGAGGCCCCTTCATGAATCTCACGAACAGCCTGCGCTCGATCGCCAGCGTCGCCCGGAAGGAATTCCTCCATATCCTGCGCGACTGGCGCATTCTCCTCTTGATCGTCACCCTGCCGCCGGCGTTCACACTGCTGTTCGGCCACGCGTTCGAGCAGACCAAGCTGAGGCACGCGGCGACGCTTTTGCACGACGCCGACCAAAGCCCGGAGAGCCGGAAACTCGTTGAGCGCTTGCGGGCCAGCGAGACCTTTTCCTGGCGCGATTGGGCAGGCGACACCACCGGTCACGTCGACCTCCTGCAGCTCAAGGCGTTGGCCGCGGTGACGATTCCGCCCGCGTGGGGGGAGAGTCTGCAAAACGGTGCTCCAAAACCTCTGCACATCGTCTTGGATGGAACGGACATGAACACCGCGCCGCAATTGGAAGGCGCGGTGCAGTTGGCCCTGGGCAAGTTCCAACTCGATTCGCGCCAGAACATGATGGACACGTTGCCGGAGGAGGTTTTCGAAATGAGCAAGAAACTGCCCGAAACGTTTCGCAAACAATTCAAATCCTCGATGTCCCCGTGGACGGTTGAGAGCGTGACGCTCTACAATCCGAAGCTGCGGTTCATGGATTTCGTCATGCCGGGAATCGTCGGACTGATTCTGCAATTGCTCACGGTCACGCTGATGGCCTGCACCATCGCCCGCGAACGCGAGTCCGGCACGCTCTCGCAGCTTCTGGTCACGCCGCTTCGACACAATGAAATCGTCGCCGGCAAAGTCCTACCCAACCTCGCCATTTCGATCGTCCTGATTAGCGTGACCATGGCGACGGGCCACTTTCATTTCGATGTGCAGTTTCGCGATCCATTGCTCCTCAGTGTGCTCTGCTTGCTCTTCCTCCTCTGCTCCCTCGGCACGGGGTTGCTCATCTCGGCCTTCTGCCAGACCCAGGCCCAGGCGATCCAGTTCGCGGTTTTCTACTTGCTCCCGGTCTTTCCATTGTCCGGCGCTTTCGCGCAACTCGACCAACTGCCCCCAGGCATCCAGCTCCTCTCGCAGAGTTTTCCCCTGACCCACTTCTGCCACGCATTCCGGCTCGTCAATCTCGGTCAGGTCGGATTCTCCGCAATCCTCGGGGATCTTAGCTTTCTCTTCCTCGGCGCGATCTTGACCTGCTCCGGCGCTGCGCTGCTCCTCCGGCGGATTCAGGATTAAGGCGAAACTAGATAGAACTGTCTGCTGGTCACGCCACGCCACGTTTGCTAACTTTGCCCGGCATCATGGCTACCGTTCCGCAGCCGACTCGCGTCCGTTTTTCGATCCTCGGATTGGCAACGGTGGTGGCATTCCTGATGTATCTCGATCGCATCTGCCTCGCGCAGATCATCGCCTCCGATTCATTTCAGAAAAACATCGCCCTGAGTCCATCACAAACGGACTGGTTGAAGGGGGCATTCTTCTGGGCCTACGCTCTGGCACAGGTTCCCGCCGGCCGACTCAGTGACCGCTTTGGCGTGCGTCCGCTCATTTGCATTTACATCGCCACGTGGTCTCTCTTTACCGCGGCGACGAGTTTCGCGTGGGGCTTCACATCGTTGATGCTCGCCCGCCTGGGCTGCGGACTCGCGGAGGCCGGGTACTATCCTGCGAGCAGTGGCTTGCTCACGCGCTGGGCGCACGTCGGATCGCGCGGACTGGCGAGCAGCAGCATCTCATGGGGCGGGCGCGTCGGCGGCGCGCTGGCACCTTGGTTGACGGCGTTCGTAATATTGAAATCCGGCGACTGGCGTTGGGCCGGCTGGATTTACGGACTCGTGGGTGTAGGCGTGGGGGTGAGTTACTGGCATGTCTTCCGCGAGCACCCCCGCCTCCACCCACGCTGCAACGCCGACGAGATCGCGCTGCTCGCCGAGGGGCGCGGCGACTTTCTGCCGGTGAAAAATCCGCCCCGCCGCTTTCCATGGACCGCCGCCTGCCGCAGCACGAACCTGTGGATGGCTAACGGCGTGCAGTTCTTCACCAACATCGGCTGGGCGTTTCTCATCCTGTCGCTGCCGGATTATCTGAAAAAGGTGATGCATCTCGACGAGGGCATGGCCGGCACGATTACAACGCTGGCATTAACCATCGGCATCGCCGCGCTGCCGATCGGTGGCATCGCGACGGACTTTCTTTCGCGCCGGTACGGCAACCGCCTCGGCCGCATGTTGCCAATGTCCGTGACGAAATTCGCCGCTGCCGGCTGTTACGTGCTCGCGATGTGGACGGATTCGCCGTGGTGGATGGCCGTGGCCTTCGGCGGCGTGGCTTTCTTCGCCGACATCGGTTTGCCCGCGATGTGGACAACGATGCAAGACATCAGTGGGCGACATCAGGCGCAACTTTTCGGCTGGGGCAACATGTGGGGAAATTTCGGTGCAGCAATCCAGCCCGTCCTTTTCACCGCCGTGCTCAGAGCGTGGGACGTGAATCACAATTATCACGCCGGCATTTGGCTGTGCGCTGCGGCGTTCGTCGCGGCCGGTATCTTCGCGTTATTTGTCAACGCGGAGAAGTTGGTTATTCAACACGAAGCCGTTTCAGCCTAGAGCCCGGGTCCGCTCACCTCGTCGTCGTTACCGGAGCCGTCCGCAGCGCCGTCGCGATCCGTGACGAAAGACGCCGCCGTATCGGTGAACCCGTGAGAGATGCCAGCCCTGGAGCCGTGGGCTCGCTATTGACGTGATTTCGCGGACAGGCAACGTGGCAGATACTTCTGTGCCAACGCAGCCATGAGGGGACGACTATCGGCGATCACGTAGGGTAGGTCCGTTTCGTGGAATCTGTAGCGCGTCCCCCCCAACCCCAAGAAGCGCTTAAGCCCGAGACCGCCCGCAAAGAAGCGCTGCGGACGGAAAGACGGGCGTCCAAATTCTCGGCCGGCGTCCAAAGTGAGGAGCAATTCGGGAAAATTGACCGCCGCCGCAGTGGACGCAAGTAGAGTGGTCCAGAACCGGCCATTGAGTTCCAACACTCGGTAGCTCCCGTCCCGTTCATCCTGGATCGTATCCAGATGCCCGACACCGGACCAACGCAAGGCGGAGCAGAGTTGTTCCGTGAGTCGCACCAGCCCGGGGTGTTCCTCCATCACAATTTCCGTCGCTGGCCCAAATCCTCGCGGCTTTGCAATGGCCCTTTGAGTTGTGCACGCGACGATCTTTCCCTCCACCGCGAGGAAGCTGCAATCCACATCGGACCCAGGAATCAATTCCTGCACGAGGAATTGCCCTTCGAACGATGCCGCTCGATCCAGGGCATCACTCAACTCCGTAGCGTCGACGCAGAGATGGATACCTTGCCCACCACTGCCTCGATCCGGTTTCAGTAGCACGGGGAATTTCCACCCTACCCAGTCAAGATTGGAAAGATTCCTCCCCGTGCCCGAAAGCGTGCGAGGATGAGGAATTCCCCGCAGGTCCATGAATGCGGCAAGCTGCGCCTTGTTCGTGGCGAGGGCGAAAACCTTCGGATCCGGCAGAGGCGTCAGCCGGAGCGAGCGAACCAGGCGCTCGCGATGACGGATTACCAGTGCGGTCGCCCGCTCGTCCACCGGGATTAGCAGCGCACCCCCGTACTCGGCGGCCACCTGTTCCAATTGCTCCAGCACGGCCAGATCGCCCGCATCCGCAGGAAGCACAATGGAGTCATCGACGTGCCGAGAGCGCATGGCGATCGTGTCGCGCTCGCCGGACACCACCGTCACATGGTCAACCTTCTCCCCCAGTGAGCGCAGCACCGGGAGAAGTCCGGCACTCCACCAAGTCAGCAAAATGACTGAAGGTTTACGCATGTCGTAAGAGCGGAAAGACTCCGAAAAAGCCAGACCTAAGGAAACGCCCAAGAGCGTGGACGAACGGCAAACGCCCCGAAGGTTCCGCTAGAAAAATTCTGGCCCGCCCCGGCTGATCCTGTCAAGGCGACGGCCCTCTCTCGACGGCAGCCCACTCGGATTGTGTTCGCCAGCGTTTTGCCAGTTGAATCAGCTCTCGAACGGAGCCCGTTGACGCGAGATGCCGGAGTTTCTCGGGACCGCGCTCTGAGCCCGCCGGGCCGCTAGCCGCGAGACGTTGAATGAGATGTCGGGCTCGGGAAACAATCGCCTCTTCGCCCGGTGACGGCACGCTGCCGAGCGAGAGCAAGACTCGATGCCCCTGCTCCTCGCTCAACTCTTCCAAGGCCTCGCGGAAGACCGTTGCGCGCGCCGAACTGTCGAAGCCCGGCGCGCCGAAAACCTCCGACAGCACCGCAAATTTCCGGGGCGCCGCTCCGTTCGCACCGGCTTCCGTCGACCCCGACGGTTTGACGAGCTGAGCAGGACGGTTTTCCCCATGCTCGGCCGTCGCGAGGCGGAACTCGAGGGTTACGTGGTGGAGACAGGGACCTGGTTCGGTCACGACGACCAGCCAGCGGGGCGATGCCGTCGGCTCGGTCGGATTGATCTGCACCGCGAGCGACACCGAAACTCGATCCGCAACCAAAGTTACACCTTCGGGAAGCGCTGTCTCGTCGGCGAGAGCCCCAAGAATTTGACGTCGCAGAGCTCGAATCGTCTGTTGGACTGGCAGCATGCGGACAGAATAGCTGGCTTCGTAGGAAAAAAAAGCGGACAGGAAATCCTATCCGCTTTTTCAGAAGGAGCCCGAGTTGCCCAGGCAGCAAGCGATGCTCAGTAGCGGTAGTGCTCTGGTTTATAGGGGCCGTCGGCTGATACTCCCAAGTATTGCGCCTGCTGTTTGGTTAGGCGAGTGAGCTTGACGCCGATCTTCTCCAGATGGAGGCGGGCCACTTCTTCGTCCAACTTCTTCGGCAGCCGGTAGACGGTCTTGTCGTAGGTGTCCTTGTTTTGCCACAGATCGATCTGGGCGAGAATCTGGTTGGTAAATGAGTTCGACATCACGAAGCTCGGGTGCCCGGTGGCACATCCCAAATTCACCAGACGACCTTCCGCCAGTAGGTAGATGCTCTTATTTCCGGGCAAATGGTAGCGGTCGTATTGCGGCTTGATGTTCTCGATCCGGACGCCTTTAGCCTTCTTCAGTTTGTCGACCTGGATCTCGTTGTCGAAATGGCCGATGTTACAAACAATTGCCTGGTCCTTCATCGCCAATACGTGCTCGACGGTAATGATGTCGCAGTTACCGGTGGTGGTGACATAGATGTCGCCGGTTCCCAGCGTACTTTCGATGGTATTGACCTCAAACCCTTCCATCGCGGCCTGGAGTGCATTGATGGGGTCAATTTCAGTGACGACGACCCTCGCTCCGTAAGCCCGGAGCGAATGAGCGGACCCCTTGCCGACATCTCCATACCCGCAGACCACGGCAACCTTCCCCGCAATCATGACATCGGTGGCCCGCTTGAGTCCGTCGGCCAGCGATTCGCGGCAGCCATAGAGGTTGTCAAACTTCGATTTTGTCACCGAATCATTCACATTGATCGCGGGAACAAGCAGCTGCTTCTGTTCCGCAAGTTGGTACAATCGATGCACACCGGTTGTGGTCTCTTCCGAGACTCCTCTCCAATCTTTGACGATCCGCTTCCAGATGCCGGGCTTTTCCTTCGCAACTCGCTTCAACAGGTTTTTGATGACTTGTTCCTCATGGGAGCCGCTCGGGGTATTGACCCAATTGCTGCCCTTTTCGAGCTCATAGCCCTTGTGGATCAGCATGGTGACATCGCCGCCATCGTCGACAACCAGTTCGGGACCCCTGTCACCCGGGTGGAGGACAGCCCGGAGGGTCAGTTCCCAGTACTCCTCCAGGGTTTCACCCTTCCAGGCGAAGACCGGCACACCGGTGGCCGCAATCGCCGAAGCAGCATGATCCTGGGTCGAAAAAATATTGCACGACGCCCAGCGCACCGAGGCACCGAGTTCGCTCAATGTCTCGATCAGCACCGCCGTCTGGATCGTCATGTGGAGTGAGCCGGTGACACGCACGCCCTCGAGAGGTTTCTGACGGGCGTATTTTTTCCGGACGGACATAAGGCCGGGCATTTCGTGCTCGGCGACGGCGATTTCTTTTCGCCCCCAGTCGGCCAGCGAGAGGTCGCGGACGACATAGTCTTTTCCGGTCGGGGTAAGCGCCGTGAACGTCTTTAGATTGGCGAGCGTTGCGGCGATTTCAGTGAGGGCGACTTTGGCTGCAGGTTTAATTTTGGACATGATAGGAGAATTCTTGTTGAAGCGGGCTGCGGACCAGGGAACTGGGGAGAACCGTCCGCTGAGAGTTAAGTCTCGGCGAAGGGCATACACCCCGAGGACACCGCATTCGGTTCTAGTTTACTTCACCGCTTTCTTGAGGGCGGAAATCCGATTCGTTGTTTCCCAGGTTAGGTCGGGGTCATTCTTGCCGAAGTGGCCGTAGTTGGTGGTCTTCCCGTAGATCGGGCGGAGCAAATTCAGCTCCTTCACGATGTCCGCAGGCTTGAAGCTAAACACCTTTTCAACGGCCCGGGTAATCTGCTCGTCGGGAACGACGCCGGTGCCAAACGTGTTGACATAAACGGAAACCGGCTCCGGATAGCCAATGGCGTAGGCAAACTGAATCTCGGCACGGCAAGCAAGCCCAGCGGCGACAATATTCTTTGCGACATACCGACCCATATAAGCGGCGCTGCGGTCAACTTTGGAAGGATCCTTGCCCGAGAACGCTCCACCGCCGTGGCGGCCCATGCCACCATAACTATCCACGATGATCTTGCGACCGGTGAGACCGGTATCGCCCTGAGGCCCTCCCACCACGAAGCGGCCGGTGGGATTGATCAAATAGGTCGTCTTGTTGGTCAACATGCTCTTGGGCAGTACCTTTTTGATGACTTCCTCAATGCAGAACTCTTCGATCGTCTTGTGACTCACTGCCGCGGAGTGCTGAGTTGAAATGACAACGTTTGAGATCGCCACCGGTTGGTCGTCCTCGTAAACCACCGAAACTTGTGACTTCGCGTCGGGGCGCAGCCAGGCCACCTTGCCAGACTTGCGAATGGCGGTGAGCTTTCGACCCAAATGATGGGCGAACATGATCGGGGCGGGCATCAACTCGGGGGTTTCGTCACTGGCGTACCCGAACATCAACCCCTGATCGCCAGCACCCTGCTCCGCCTTCTTCTTCCCCTTGGCGGCGCGAGCGTCAACACCCTGTGAAATATCGGGCGATTGCTGCGTGACGTACACGTTTACGAAGACGCGGTCAGCGTGGAACACGTCGTCATCATTCACGTAACCAATCTCGCGGATCGCATCCCGGGCGATCTTCACGAAGTCCAATTTCGCCTTGGTGGTAATCTCACCGCCGACCACGACGACGTTCGATTTCGCGTAGGTTTCACAGGCGACCCGGCTCGTCCGATCCTGCGCGAGGCAGGCGTCCAGCACGGCATCAGAAATCGTGTCGCAGACTTTGTCGGGGTGACCCTCACCCACGGATTCCGACGAAAAAATGTATCGCTTACTCATGACATTCAGTGTGTTCGCTGTGTTTTTTGTTCCTTACCAATCAACATATTGACGTATCAGGATACGTTGATATAAACGTTCCGCAAGGGCGTCAATCGGGAAATTGGGCGTTTTTGATCTTTCTCAAGAATCGAGGTATTCGCATCGTTCGCCCCGCGAAAATGAGACGGACACTTTGCCACCTACTTATCATTGCGTTGAGTTGCCGGGCAGTGGGTGAACCGTCCGCGGGTCTCGTGGCTACCTACGAGGCGGGCGGTGTTTCGGACTGGAATCGCACTGCCAGTGTACAGTTGTTTGTCCCGGCCGGTGAACCTGCAACGCCCTTTCTCCCGGCCGGTAAATTCTCCGTCACTTGGAGCGGGTTCATTTCGTCGGAACTACGTGCGACCTACATGTTCCACATCGTCCTTCGTGGCCAAGTCCAGCTAACGGTTGGCGGTACTGAGGTGCTCAACGCCGAGGGGACCGAAGAAAAGTTTGTCGCAACCGAGGAGCCGGTTCGCCTGCGCAAGGGTGCCAATGCAGTGACGATTCGATACACGAGCCCCGACTCCGGCGACGCCTCGATCCGCCTCTACTGGTCAAACCAGGATACCCCTTTCAATCCGGTGCCAAGTGCCGCCTTAACGGCCGAGACCACCGTAAAATTGGCCAAATCGCTGGAAATTCACACCGGTCGCGATCTGGTTCTTGAGTATCGCTGCGTCCGCTGTCACCCGGCGGCGGGCACCTGGATCGAGTGGGGGATGGACGCGCCGTCATTCCATGAGATCGGGTCCCGGCGTCAGGAGGGTTGGATGGCGAAATGGATCGAGAATCCGCGGGCGCTTCGGCTGGAGACGGCGATGCCCATCGTCTTCACCGCAAAGGATGCCGCAGCAAAAACGCAACGAATCGCGGCCTATCTCGCATCCCTGAAGGGCGGGACGAAGCGAACGGACTCGCCGGGGAATGCCGTGGCCGGTAAGGCCCTGTTTGAAACCCTGCACTGCGTCGCATGTCACAACCTGCCGGATCGCACCGAGAAGGACGGTAGCAAGATTTCGCTAAATCACGTCGGGGCAAAATTTTTGCCGGATGCCTTAGTTCCCTTCCTCCTGCGACCCGAGGAACACTACGCGTGGATCCGGATGCCGAACTTCAATCTTTCGCCGGAAGAAGCCGCTAACTTGGCAGCGCATTTGCTGGCGCATGCTGACAAACCGAGCGACGCGAAGCCACCCGCATTGCCGACAGAGCTTGAACAAGGAAAACAACTGGTGGCGACGAGCGGTTGTCTCAACTGTCATGACCTGCCGGGGTTAAAGAATGAATTTGCGACCCACAGTCTGCGCGAGGTTTCGGGCAGGCCCCTGGATGCCGGCTGTTTGGCAGAAAAACGCCCACCCGGGACCCGTGCGCCAAAATTCGGGTTTTCCTCAGAGCCGCTTAGGGCGGTGAAGGCATTCCTGGGCGCAGACCAGAACGCCTTGTCGCGGGGAACCGCGGCAGATTTTCTCGAACGTCAGTCGGTCCATCTCCGTTGTCGCGAATGCCATGGAAAGTTTGAGGGATTCCCGGCCTGGGAATCGATCGGCGGAAAACTCAAACCAGAATATGCGGCGGCATTGGTGGGAGGGACCGTCGCGCGGAAGCCCCGGCCTTGGCTCGATGCCCGCATGCCGGCATTTCCGGCTTACGCTCCGTTACTCGGTGTCGGGTTGGCAACCGCGTACGGATTGCCTCCAAAATCTGCGGCGGACCCCGTATCGGAAGGAAATCTTGCCGCGAGCGGGCGCAAGTTGGTTAGCGCCAACGGCGGGTTTTCGTGTGTGAGTTGTCACGCAGCGGGCGATTTTGCAGCGACCCAAGTCTTCGAGGCACCGGGCATCAATCTCGCCCAAAGTTTCGTCCGATTGCAACCCGACTACTTCAACCGATGGGTCCGGAATCCGACCAGCATCGATCCGAGCACAAAAATGCCGGTTTATTTTGACGAGGAAGGGAAGAGTCCGCTCGCCGATGTGCTGGAAGGCGATGGACCCAAAACGCTCCGGGCAATCTGGGAGTATTTGCGTGCGGGAGAGAAAATCGCGAAACCGGAATAGTGCCGGGCTCTGTTTCATTCTCGTTTTTTCTGTTTTCGCCTTTGACCCATTCTCCCAGACTTGAAAACCTGCGCGTCTTTATGAAACCGAACATGATCCTGCCTGACCTGCAATGCTCCTTGATTTGTGAAGACGTGCGGCAGGAGGCCAGTGGTAACTTTATCCTGGTAGGCATTATTGGTCTGGTGCGGGTGCCCCAGGTGCCGATCACCGCACAGAAGCTCTGCCTCTTCAATCGGTGGACGGCCGGGTTAGGCCAGTTCACTGAAGAGACCCGGTTGATTCATCCGGACGGGACCACCGTTCTACGAAAAAGCTCCGTTCGATTTCAACTCGGCGACGCCGCCCAGCACGCAACCAACGTCAGTGTCTTCCCCCAGGTCGAGTTTCCCGTCTCCGGCGTATTTCATGTCGAGGTTCTGGTCAATGACGTCATGAAGCTTCGCTTCCCGCTTCCTGTCGGAGTAGTTCAACAGCCGGGTGGACAGCCCCCGGCTCCCGAAGCACCCCGCGCCTAAGTTCGCCCTCCGACAAATCTGGCCAGGTTTCCCTGCAATGACAACGGGCGCCGCAGTTCGGGAAATTGTTGAAGAAATCAAACTTCGGGATCGAACCGGCTGACTGTAGATTCGCGGCGTGCCGAAGACCGCATCCAGCCCCAAGAGTTCCCGGGACACTGGAGAATTATCGTGGGTGTTCGGATTCCGTGGAGCCTCGGACGCGGCCTCCGCGCGTGTCGCTCCACTGCTCGTTTGGCAGTTTGCGGTCGGGCTTATTGCCGGCCTGATCACCGGCTGGTTGGTATGGCGCGTCGCCTGGCCGGTCTTCGAACAAGCGTTGGAGAACCTTCCACCCGGCGTCGTTCGCATCGCGAACGGCCGACTGGACTGGCCCGACTCCGTTGCCCGGCGACTCAGCGAAAACGGATTCCTCGCCCTCGCAGCGGATCCGGTCGGTGACGCTGCCATCAACCATGCGGCCGATTTCAGGTGCACATTGGGTCCGGACCACTTGACTGCCTCCGGCCTGCTCGGTGCGTTTCGAATTCGCTACCCGACCGGAGTGCGCCTTGAATTCGACCGGATCGAGGCCCTCGCGTGGTGGGGAGCCTGGAGGGGGGTCTGCCTGCTCGGCGTAGTGCTGGGTACGCTGATCACACTTTTCGCCCTTTGGTGGGTTCTGGCTGCCGCGTATGTCATACCCATTTGGCTTCTAGCGCAGCAGTGGGGTCGGGTACTGACGCTCGGTGGCGCCGCCAAGATGGCTGGGGCCAGTCTGCTGACGGGCGCGGTCGTGATGTGTGGCGGCCTGCTCTTATATGGAGTCCGACTCATCGCGGTTCCCGGTCTGACAATTACAACCGGTCTCCACTTTATCGTGGGTTGGGGTGCGCTGCTCGGAGGGCTCGTGCAGCTGCCGAGCCGAGTTGCCCCGCAAGTCCGTTCCAACGGCTCACTGCCTCCCCCACCAACTCCGGACGTCGCGGCATTCGCCCGCACGCCCGACAGGCCAAGTTCAAAGAATCCCTTCGAAAAAAATCGCCCGCCGAACTAAGAGCCTGTTTGAAAATTCAAAGGGGTCCTGTTTTTGAGGGAAAGGCCGGCTGGCGAGGCGCGACGAGGGAGTATACCCGTAATGGGTCTGTGACCGAGGAGCAACGAAGCACGCAATCCCTACCGAAGCTTGTCCTTGGGCGACTCCTCCCAATCCCCGCGAAGCCAATCCACGATCAGCTCGATGTTGTGCGCACTGAGTCGTTGATTTTGAGCGAACGCAGGCATCCGGTCGTTGCGTTTTCCGTAAAAGCGCACGTGCGACGGGTCGGAAATGAAACTTACCATCCACTGGCGCGAGCCGTAGCCCGTCAGGTCAGGTCCTGTCGCGTCCTCGTCCGGCTTACGGAATTGATGGCACTCCGTGCAACGCATCTCGGTATTTGTCATTAGGTTGCGCCCTTCTTCGATCACGAGCGCATCACGCCGATCCGCGTCGGCTTGGGATTTCAATCCGGCTTCGGCGGACAACGCGGTGACGATTTTCTTCAACTGCTCATTCTGCGCGGGTGTAAAGGCGGCGACGTCCGTCCGGACAAAGCGGGCCATCCGTGTGTCCCTAAACTTGGTGCCGCCGAAGTAATGCGCGCTGATGATCCGCTCCGGATTAAGCAGGCCTGCAATCCAATCGCGGCCGGCGAAACCCTTCAGGTCAGCGGCGGAAGGCGGGGAATGTACCGTGAGCTTCGTACCGGGAACCGGTTCATTGGCCAAGAGCGGATTCAGCTCGCGAAGGGCTTGAACCGTCATCTGGTTCGTGCCGGCAATTCCGGCCAGCGTTTCTCCCCGCTGGATACTGTGGGTTCCCATCGGTGCCTCGCCCCGGCCATCGTGACCGTCAAAGCGGTGGCAACTCGCACAATTCTTCGCGAATAGTTTCGGTCCTTGGGTAAAGGGATCACTGCGCAGCAATTCGAGCGCGCCCGTTGGAGGAATTCCCTTCGCCCCTGCCAACGCGACCACACGCTCGGCGCTTTCCTGCGCTTGTCGCACGGCGAGTTGATAGGACGGGTCTAGGCGGTCCTGCGCGTAAGCCAAGTAGGTCAACAAACTGGCCCCGAGCAGCAGCGCGCAGACCGAACCGACGTTGAAACGGTGACCGAGTTTCCATTGGCCGAAAAAAGGCATCAGAAATATTCCGAACATCGCCACGCTTGGGATCACAATCGCGCCCCATACCTCACGTTCGCCGGGGAAGTATTTGAGAAACTGAAACAAGAAAAGGAAGTACCACTCCGGTCGCGCGGCGGAGTAGGCCTCTGAACCATCCGCCGGCGCACCCAGTTCGGCACCGAGCGGTGCGTCCGCCGAAAACAATCGCGGTCGAACGATCAGGAACAGCACCGCCGCGAGAACGGCAAGGCACGCCACCGCGTCCTTGAGCACTTGGTCAGGCCAGAAGGCGGCGTCACGTCTGCGCAACGGTTGCTTGGGCGTCAGACCATGTCGGCGGAATAGATACACGTGCCCGACGATCACGGCGACGATCAGACCGGGCAGGACGCCGGCGTGCAAAGCGAAGAATCGTGTGAGCGTATGATGTCCATAGTCCGCGCCACCGACGATCAATTTCTGCATCGCCGGGCCGATGACCGGTGAGATGCCGACGATGTTGGTCGTCACTTTGGTGGCCCAAAATCCCTTCTGATCCCACGGCAACAAATAGCCGGTGAGTGACAGCGCGAGGACGAGCAAGAGCAACACAAGACCGGTCCAAAAGTTTACTTCGCGCGGGGCTTTGTAAGCGCCATCGATCAACACCTGCATTAAATGTAGCGCGAGCAAAACAATCATCGCTTGCGCTGTGAAGTGGTGGATGCCTCGCAGCAGCCAGCCGCCGGTCATTTGATGTTGGATGTAATAAACGCTTTCCCAGGCCGTCTGCGAACTGGGGCTGTAAGCCATCCAGAGAAACACGCCCGTTATGAATTGGACAAAGATCGCGAAGGTCAGCGTGCTGCCCCACACGTAACGCCAGCGCGCCCCGCCCGGCACGTTTTCGTAGAGCGTCTCGTGCGTGAGCTTCTTAACGCCAGTGCGGTGATCGAACCAGTCGAGGATGCGCTTCATGCGACGGGGACTTTTTCCGCATGTCCCGCCTGGAAGTTTTGGAATTTCACCCACACTTCAGTCCCGTTTCGCACTTCCACTTCGAGCGTGTCCATCGCGCGCGGGCTGGGACTCTTGGCGTCGGATATCTTACCGTCGAGTGCGAAACTACTGTTGTGGCACGGGCAGAAAAATCCGCTGCGCCCCGCGGCGTAATCCACAAAGCAACCCGCGTGCGGACATCCCGCATGCAGCGCTTCAATCTTGTTTTCTGTGACGCGGCGCAAATACACGGCACCAATTGGCGACGCCGGATAACGGTTCCAAACATCCGATCGCCCGGCAACAATCGCAAACTGTCTGGGAACGCCATCGACCGGCAATGCGTCGAGAGTCGTCACGCGAACAGGTTCTCCAGCACCCGCCTTGCGTCCCAAAGGATCCAAGAGGAATTGCACGCCCGCTGCGATGGGAACTGCTGTTGAGACCCCTCCCAGCACGATGGCAGACGCCTTTTTAAAGAACTCGCGCCGGTCTGAACTCGGCGTGTGCGGTGAATCGTCCATAGCGCTTTCGGTCCACCGACGCTAGGGGGAAACACCTGAAAACGCAACTTCAATTCGAAAGGTGTCGATGGGCTCGCACGTTCGAAGATCTTACTCGAAGAGTTGCGCCCAAGCCCCGCTCTCGTGTTGAGTAGCCGGCGTGTCCGCAACCCTGAAATCGCTCCGGGCTCTCGCCGACCCGACCCGACTCCGCATCGTCGCCCTGCTGCAGCGGGATGAATTGTCCGTCCATGAACTCCAGGAAATCACACGCCTCGGGCAATCGCGCATCTCCACCCATCTGGGACTCCTCACAGAAACGGGCCTACTAACGTCGCGTCGCGAGGGCAAGCGGGCGTTTTATCGACTGAATTCCACTGCCGATGCCGCCGCGCATGAGTTCATCCACTTGGGCGTCCGCGGCGCGCAGGAACTACCCGAGAGCGAGGCCGACCAATTGAACCTGAAGCGCGTTCTCGCTCGACGGAACGAAATGGCAACCGTTTATTTCAATCAGGTGGCGGGCCGTTTTGATCGTAGCTATGGCCCCGGGAGATCGTGGCAGGCATTCGGCCATCTGTTGCTCCGCATCCTACCGCCACTCGTCGTGGCCGATCTCGGATCGGGTGAGGGATTGCTGGCCGAACTCCTCGCTCGCCGTTGCCGCAAGGTCGTTGCGGTGGATAACTGCGAAAAGATGGTCACCTTTGGCGCCCGCAAAGCCCGCCAGAATGGGCTCAAGAATCTCGAATTCCGGCTGGGGGATCTCGAAAATCCGCCCGTGGAGTCGTCCTCGGTGGACTTGGTGATCCTAAGCCAGGCACTGCATCACGCGACGGATCCAGCACGGGCGATTGTCGGCGCGAGACGGATCCTGAAGCCCGGCGGACAGTTGATGATACTCGATTTGGTGAAGCATCGGTTCGAACAAGCACGGGAACTCTACGGCGATCAATTCCTCGGTTTTGATGAAGGCGACTTGCACCGCTGGATGGAAGTCGCCGGATTCCGGAAGATTGAAATCAGCGTTGTGGCACGCGAAGATCAGCCCCCACATTTTGAGACTCTGCTCGCGGTGGGGGAACGCTGACCGCTCCGCCCCACCCGGGGCCGCGCCCACGCTCGCCTAGAGCCGACGAATCTTCAGGTTTCGGAACCAGATTTCGTCCCCGTGATCCTGGAGGAGGATGGGAGTAGGAAACTTTGTTCCCCAGCCGAAAACGTCCCGAAACTTACTCTGCGCCTTTGCAGCCATCAGGAGGGGACTTCCCAGCTCGTAACTCAGAACGCGATTGCCATCCAACCAATGCTCAATATTTTGGCCCTCCACCTTGATCCTAGATTGGTGAACAACTCCGGGGAGCGCAGGAGCATATCTTACGGCAGCGAGGGCGTCGTACAAAGCCGCAGTCTGCCGCTTCGGACCGCGGGCAGCGTCCGGATTGGTTCGGTCATCAATCAACTGGTACTCGTGGCCAGTCGGTGCTCCACGGCGTTCGTCGATGAAGTACTTCACCCCGCTGTTCCCACCCGGTGCAATTTGCCATTCGAAGCTAAGATCAAAATCCGTAAAGACCTTGCGAGTGATCAGGTCGCCACCGCCGCCGCCCGCCCGATGTTTAAGCCATCCCCCCTCTACCATCCACCCCTGGGTAGGAGCCTCCGGTTTTCCGAAACCACGCCATCCATTCAGGGATGAACCGTCAAACAGCAACTCCCATCCCTGCTTTAACTCCGTCGGGCGAAGACCGTTTAACGCTGTCGTTCCGTCGTCCGGGAGCGAACTGCAGCCGGCTGACATCGCCAATGCGACAATGACTGCCCGAACGGTGTTCCTGGCAAGACAGTTGAATGGTTTGGAGTTCGTTGACGTTGTCATATTGTGCGAGGCTACTGGTTGATTTCTTTCTTTCGTCACCTCTGCACCCAAAGTCTCAATCCCCGGTGACAGAGAACGCTTTATCGAAACCACCAAAGCAGTCCTAACTCAATCACCAAGATGACAGCAAGCAGGCCCCACGTAAGGATGGCACCGAGTTGACCCGGGCGCCGATTTGCCGGAGTAACCAGGAAACGGAACCGAATACTACCGCACTCAAACGACTCCCCATTGCGAAGCCGGTGCTGGTGCGTGGGCTTGCCGTCAAACGAAACTATCGCATCACCCTCTGCAACGACGCGAAATCCAAGGGGTTCGTCCGGTTCGATCCGGCAGTGACTTTCCCACACGCCAGGCTCCCGCAGGGTAAGCTCGGCATCCGCTGCCCGACCAATCCGAAAAGGGAAGGCGGTGAGCGAAATGACTTCCGAAGACCGTCGGCCTGACAGTATCCGGAGCTCTACCATTACCAGATACTCTTTTTGACGAAGACGACGTCGCCCGGGAATACAGGGAGGTCTCTCGATGGATCCTTTAGTGCCCGGTTACAATTAACGGTAATCTGAGACTTATCGGATGCCCGAGTGACCACGACGCTAGTCTTCTTGGCGAAATCAGTGAAACCACCCGCCGCGTTGATCACCTTAAGAACGGTCAGATCGCCGTTGTGGGGCAAGGCACCCGGAGTGCGCACCTCGCCGCCAACGGACACAAACCGCGTCGCGGTCTGGATGGCGATGGTTATGTCGCGGTAAACCTTCTCACGGATGACATAAAGGTCCCGAATTTCTCGCTCCAAATCGCCCCGGGTCTTTCCGGCCGCGACGACCGTGTAGTTTAGATGGAGCGTGATCTTCCCGTCCTCTCGAATCTGTTGAGTGGACGCAGCCGGCGGTGACGGAATATCCGAATAGATCACGGAAATGGAATCTCCCATCCGAAGCACATCCATGCTGCCGGCCGCAGCCCCAAACACAGATACGGGGTTTTTTCCGGAAGCATCGCCTTGCGGAGTGGCCTTTCCACCGCCGGCAGCCTTCCCCTCCGGAACAGTTGTTTTCTTCTTTTCGGCCGTGCTACCGGTCGACTCCGTGGCAGCCGGATCGGCAGCACGCGTTGTCGACGCGAAGAAAAGGAGTAAAACCCCAGCGAGCGAAAGCACCCCTCTAGGGATCAACCGCCCGAGCGGAAACCGAATAAGAATACGTAACATCGTCGGTAAAAGAGTCAATGAAGCCGCCGTTTCGTTCAAAACTTCTGCTTGAGATCAAGTGCGGGCTTGGAAGGGTCGCTACCCTTGCCAGACCCACCCTTCTTCTCGTTGGACGGCTTGCTGTCGTCATTCTTCGAATAGTAGTCGTAGTAGTAGCCGCTGTAATAATAGTAGTAGCTATCTTGAGAAATATTGATGTTATTCAGGACAACTCCCAGCAGGCGACCGCCGACTTTTTCCACCATTTGCTTGGCTCGCAATGTCATCTGCTGTGGATACTTGCGATATTGAACGACCAAAATAGCCATGTCGACCTCACTCGCCAAAACTGAGGCGTCACTGACGCCCATGATTGGAGGGGAATCAAAGAAAACGAAGTCATACCGGCTCTTCACTTCTTGAATGAATTCTTTCATCCGAACAGAGTTTAGGATGCCCATTGAGCTGCTGGGAAGTTTCCCAGAAGGGAGGAAATCAAGAGACGGCAACTTGGTCGTCTGCACCACTTCCTCGAGCTTGTTCTGGTTCAAGAGATAGTTCGTGAGTCCAATCGTATTGGACACGTTCATGATCTTGTGAAGGCTCGGTCGGCGAAGGTCCGAGTCAACCACAAGAACTCGGCTGCCTTGTTGAGCAAAGATCGTAGCCAAATTGAAAATCGTCGTGGATTTTCCCTCACCCGCGCCACCGCTGACGACGGTCATGGTGCGCAAGTTAGGATCCTTTCGTGAAAACAGCACGTTGGTGCGCAGAACCCGGTAAGCCTCGGCATGGGGACTGTCCGCCCCTTCGTTCAGGAGGGTTCCAACATTCTGTGGAATAACCCCCAGCACCGGGGCTTGCAGAGCTTGCTCCACGTCATCAATTGTCTTAACGGACGTATCGAGATATTCGATGAAGAAGGCCAGACCAACACCGACCAGAAGGCCGATTAAAGTTCCCAACGCGATGTTCAGCGCGGTATTGGGCTTCACGGCACGCTTGGCGGGCTTCGCCTCGGCGATGACCTCGACGGAGGATGATTTGGATATCTGGGAATCCAATTGCTCCTGCCATTTCTTACCCGTCAATGCCCGAAATAGGACCTCCTTACTTTCTAGATCCCGCTTGGCAGTTATGTACGGGCCAATGCGCGCATTTTCAGAGGCACTCTTGTCAATCGCCTCAACAAGGCTGGAAGAAATTTTGTCTGCGGTGGCACGGTCTTTGGCCACAAGCGTCTTGCGGGCCTCAATGATTGCCGTAACCTGGGCGTTGATCTGAATCTCGACCGTCTTCAGTCCGTCCATAATCCGCTTAACCGAAGGGTGATTCTCTCCGTGGTCCGCGAGGAGGATTGAAACCGCCTGACGACCGTCATTACGTTTTCCAATAAGACTGGTTAATTCCGCCGTAGCCGACGAAGCCGCCAGGAAATCCACCAAGGCGTCATCGGTCTTGGTCGCCATCTGCGCGAGCATTTCCTGATTGGCGGCAAGACTGGCTTCCGCTTCCGTCTTGAGTTGCTCCAGATGGGTCATCCGGGTCGCGTCCAGGGTCTGGACCGATGCGGAATCGCGGATGATATCGGAAACTTTCAAGTCCTTGCCCAGTTTGTCGACATGGGCCCGAGCGTTGAAAACTTCAATTTTGAGTTGCGCCAACTCGTTGGTCAGTGCCGAAAGGCCGCGGCGAGATCGCGAATTTCGCGACTCGCTGCGGTATTCCTGGTACTCGCGGACAATGGCATTCGCAATCTGCGCGGACATTTCGGCTGAAGGATGAAACACCTTCACTTCGAGCACACTCGTATTGCGGTACTGATTCACTTCCACATCACGCGACAAGAAGGGGAAAGTGTCAGAAATCGTAAACGGGGTCTCGGATTTGTACCGGCGAGCGTAGTCCTCGTTGAGCTTCATGATCTCAATGACCGGTTCAAGAATCTTTGGCGACCGAATCACTTCAAACTCTGTGAGAAGCCAATACGGGTCGTACTGCTGCTGAAGCCCAGCCCCCCCGAGCAATGAGATATCGGGCGTATCTTTCTCCACTTTCATCCGCGCAATTCCAGCATAGGCCTTCGGGAGATAGAACGTCACCGCGATAGCCGTCAGCAGAATCAGCAGAAAAACGGAAAGAATGATCGTCTTTCGAATGCGAATGATTCGCCAATAATCGAGGAAGTGGAGCTTACTCTCCTGCGTGATTGCGGACTTTTGAGGAATTTCCATGCGATAAAAAGAAAGGAGGCTAGAAAAATTTCCCAGCCTCCAGTCCGGAAAAAATCAGACCACCAGCCACTTAGTAACGGAGACGGACTCCGAGAAAGAATCGATTACGGGAATAATCGTACGAGTCGGCAAATCCACCAAATACCCCATTGCGAATGGTCGAGTCTCGATCATCAAAATAGTAATTGGCTTCAGCCGATAACCAGCGGGTGAATGCGTATTGCATACCGACACCAATGCCGAAGTAACCTTCATCATCGGTGAGACCCTCTCCCGCGTACTGATAAGTAGAATGCTGATATATGGCCGTCAGGTTACCCTTTAACTTAGGGGTAATTGCATGGCGCAGTCCCACATAACCTGCTGTTGTCCGCGCATCGGTCACCACCTCGGCCGGTCCTGTCAAGATGACGTCGGTCGCTGCCCGCCGATGGAATGCACCCATATTCACACTGCTGTCGGCTCGATACTGGTACGTTAGGCTACCTTCGCCACGTGGTGAAGTGTCCGTTGAGTGGGTCGCTGCATTGTCATAATCACGCATTTCCACGCCGCCGCGAATACTGCCCTGCAACTGGGAGCTAAAGGCATGGTCCGCTCCCGCAAAAACGTAATGCGCGGTGTTGTCGGAAATATCCCGCTTGTCGTAATCATAGATTCCATACTGGTAACCGAGGCGGCCCACCGTGCTGGTAGTAAACTCGTACCGCAAATCCCCTCCAATCTCATGTTCGATGCGATCGAGGAGCGGTCCGTACGAAGCGACCGTCGCCTGCGTGCCATCCGGAAACACAGGGCCGAATGGAATCAAGTCGTCGGTGTAATTATACAGATTGTTATGGTAGCTTATGACCGTGCTCAGGGTTCGCGTCAGGACGGCGGTAAAATCGGCACCGGCCCGATTGATGATGTTGTCTCCGCTCGATCGGAATGGGACCGCCGCTCCTCCGACGTTTCCGAATTGCTCGGGTTCCTGGGCAATGGTGAACGTTTCATCCAAATCCAACTTAAACCGCGGGCTAAACGTATGGCTCAAGCGCCCGTTGAAGGCATGGTAAAGATCCCACTGATCATTATCGCGGGCCTCGAACCAACGCGCGTTAAACTGGTAGCCTAGGGTCAGAAGGGTCTGATCCATCGGTAGGTTTAAGTTGATGGACGGGCCAACATCGAAGCCGAAGCTCTCGACTTTGTTCGGGCCGTCGGGGGCCGCGAACATGTTGTCGTCGTAGAACCCCTTGACTACGCCCGAGACGGACCAGGGGCGAGACGGATCGCCAGCGGATAGCGATGAGGCGTGGCAGAAGGATGCAGCACCCGCAGCGGTCAGCAACCCGGCGGCTTGAATGAACTTTTTCATGGCAAATTGACGATTCACACTCTTGGAAAGACAGCCCATCAAGGGCATTGGAGTAGATTGCTTGAGCGTTTTATGGACGGGGACGATTCATGTCAAACAGATTTCCTCACAAGTGATTGTCGGCTAGGAGCTGAAAGCATCACGTCTCTGGGACACGGCAGCCTCCGTGATGCTCAAGAATCATTCAATTTACACGAAATTCGGCGAAATTCGCAGCGCCGTTAAAGGTCAACGGAAGTTGCTAACAGCCGGTTTCACAGCTAACGAAGATTGTGCTCGTGCTCGCCCTCAGCCGGTCATCGGCTCACAATTTTGTCGGGTATCATGGTTGCTCCCCCGGTCAGCATCCCGTCGATCTCGTTTCTGTCTGCGAATGTATCGCCGGAAGGGGAATTCGTGGTGACCGATTTTTTGACCACCCGGGAAACACTGTACGCCAGATCACCTTCTTTGCCTCGGGCGTGCTCGCTGCAATGATAGCGGAGGGAAGGTGGCCATTGGTTTCCTTCGCGGCGACCCGCCGGAACGTCTTGTTGGCGACCGCAGACCTTAATTCCCTGGTAAATCAGGAATTTGAAATCCAGGGAGTTCGATTCCGTGGCAGCGAAGAATGCAGGCCCTGCTATTGGATGGACCAAGCGATTGGACCGGGCGCCGAACAATGGCTCCAGGGACGCGGCGGGCTTCGCGCCCAAATTCTTAGCGATGGTTGGCTGACGGTCAATCCGCCACCACCTTCTCCCCCGGCCCCGGCTGAAAAACTTTGATCCTTGGAAACTTTTGTTGAATCGCCAAGGCAAACCAGGCCCGGGCGGGAGCATCGCCATGACCGAGCACCACAGTTCGGGGCCGCACCTGTCCAACAAATTCAAGCAGATCTTCACGAAATGCATGCGCCGTGAGGTCGAACTCGTGGATCGCACAATTCCGTACCACCTCACCCGAGGCCCCACTGAAGTGGAATTTTTCACCACGCTGCGACGCCCTGAGACGTCCCCCCGGAGTGCTGGGATCCGTGTAGCCCACGAAAAAGATCGCGTGTTTTTCGTCGGCAAACAATCGCAGGGCGAGGTCATGTGCCGCCGTTTTTTCCACCATCATACCCGACGTAAGAACAAAGATTCGGCCCGGACTGAGCCGGACACCCTGGGAATCATTGCCCGACAAGACTTGAAGATTCAGGGCGTGGGTCAGCTTAAGGTTCGTGTGGTTCCGGTTCACGCGGTGGGATTCGAGGTCGTAGATTTCGGTGAAGACGCGCCCGAGTCCACCGATGTAAACCGGTTGCGGTTTCAGTCGGCCGGCCTTCATTAAGAGAGCCAGCGTCGCCAATATCTCCTGCGTGCGCCCCAAAGCGAAGGCGGGAATCAACACACTGCCCCGTCCCGCCAGTACTTTTTCGAGCTGGGTTGCCAACCGCTCGATCTCCGCCTCCCGGGTGAAGCCCACGGGCGTGGCCTTGTTACCGCGAGTCGTTTCCATCACCAAAACATCGGCCCGAACGTCCCCAAAATCCGCCCGCCGCAGCAATGTCTGGTCATGAAAACAAACATCGCCTGTGAAAAATAGAGTCTGACGTTCGCCCCTCACCATAACCCCGGCCGAGCCCAGTGCATGCCCCGCGTCCAGAAACTCGAGGGTCGGCAACCGGGAACCGGCCCGGCGGCGGGGGAACTGCGCCCACTCAATCTCCCGGCTGTATTGAAATCCTTGGAACACCGCCGCAAAATCATCGACCTCCTGGTGCGTGTACAACGGGTATTCACGGATCCCCAACTCATCTCGCTGACGCTGCATCACGTTGACAGAATTATGCAGGACCCGCTCCACAAGGTGATAGCTCAACTCGGTCATCAGCACGTGGGCTCGCGGGAAATGGTGCAGAGCAACCGGCAAAGATCCCACATGGTCATGGTGGCAGTGGGTCAATACGAGAGCGTCCAACTCCTGTCCATCCACGAGATCGTAGCGCGGCAGACTGGCCCGCCCCTCCCGTTTCGGGTGCGTTCCAGCATCGAGCAGCAGGCGGTGTCCTTCGAATTCCACCCACCAGGAAGTGGCTCCAATATCCGAATCCGGATTCAGGTTTGTGATTTGCATCCCCTTGATGGAACCACGCTCACACCAATTATTCGATACGAATTCGAGGATCCAGATTCAAGGCCGCCCGGTCAGGTCCGCACTCGTCTGCCACCCACCGGTAATCCAGCGGGAGGCGACGAGATCTTCATGGTGTTGACGGTCGCAGTCGTCGCAGACCCCGATTTGCCCATTTCTTACCCTTATGAGTGAGCGCCCGGAATCAGCGTTTGTCGGCGTTCATCCGCGGTTCCAAACTCCGGTTAAGTGGATTACTGGAATATCCCGGCAGAGGGCCTGGTCAAAATTCATCAAGAAAAAAGGCTGAAAACTGAATCTTTTCAGATTTTTGTCTCATACCCTGGGGATGCGTTTGAGAAAATTCTCCCTTTACAGTCCAGCGGACCCGGATAGTCTCACCGACGTCAATCCGAAATCGTTATGTGCAAAGACTGGATCCAGCTTTCTCTTCTTGCCGGTTTGGCCGTCGGCCTCACCGGTTGCGCCGAGGCCGAACGCAAATTTGGCCGCGGCATAAATAATTTTACCGAGTTCGCTCGACTGGGCGAGATGAGCCGCTCGGTCGAGCAGCATACGCTCGCCTACGGGCCCGCATCGGGCCGGACGCGCGGACTTGTGAACGGGTTTAACCGATCGGTTGCCCGGACCGCAGTCGGTGCTTTCGAAGTTCTTACCTTCCCTATCCCGACGAAGTCCTATTTCAAATCGGAACATCCGGTGTATCCGGACAGTTACAAGCCGGGGATCGGAGATGGCCCGCTGATGAACACCGACCACTCGCTCTCTTTCAGCGGCGGGGAAACCGGCTCCATGTTCCCAGGCAGCCGCTTCAAAGTATTTGAGTGACCCGCGTCTAACTTTCCTGCCCGCGCCAACTCAACGGTTGGCGCGTTTTTTTTGCCATGCCCTGCCATCGGCGATCTTCCCCCTGCAAGATCAACCTCGTCCTGAACATACTCGGCCGTCGAGCGGATGGATTTCATGAACTCGAGACCCTGCTGCTGCCGGTACCTTGGTGCGACGAACTGACGTTTGACCCGCGTACTAGCGGTGTCCACCTCAGCTGCAGTCATCCCGATCTTCCCGTGGATGAATCAAACCTCGTCCACCGCGCGGCCCGGCGTTTCCTCGACCTCGCGGGGATCCCGGACGGTATTGCCATCCACCTCGACAAGCAGATCCCACTGGCCGCCGGACTCGGCGGTGGCAGCGGGAATGCCGCTCACACCCTCCTTGGCCTCAACGAGGTGTTTGGGCATCCGCTGTCGCCCAGTCAACTGGACTCCCTCGCCGCCAGCCTTGGCTCCGATGTGAATTTTTTCCTGCAACCCTTCCCCGCCGTTGCCGTTGGCCGGGGTGAGCAGATCGCGCCAATCCAGCGATTCCTAGTTCTAGAAAACTGCTTTTTGTTCTTGTTTCATCCGGGGTTCGGAATTTCGACCGCCTGGGCATACCAGCAGTTGGCGCGTCATCCAGCGGCACTGCATGGCAAACCCGGTCGGGCGGCGGCGGTGGTCGATGCCCTGAGGTTCGGAGACCTCGCGGCCGCAGGCGCTGCCCTTTACAACTCACTGGAGGCACCCGCTCTCGAAAAATACCCGATTCTCCAGCTCTACCAGAATCATCTGCGAGAAAACGATGCCGTTGGCAGCCTGATGTCCGGGAGCGGCTCCACCACCTTCGCTCTCTTTGCCAACGAATCCGGGGCCAGAAATGCCGCTGCGTCATTCCGCTCCCGGTTCGGGGACGCGGGTTGGGCTCACGTGGTGCCACTACGTAGCAATTCTGGATAATCGGCGGCGCTTACGCAAAGCGATCGGGGGCCATCAGTCCCACGTCAATTTCCGGTTCGTCGTGCGCCAACAACTGGGCCATCAGCCTTCCGGTAACCGGCCCCAAACTCACCCCCATCATTGAATCACCCGTCGCAGTGGAAAGATTGTCATAGTTCTTGAAACGCCCCAAATACGGCAGCCCGTCGGGTGAACAGGGCCGAAGGCCGCACCAGGGTTGAATGCCTGCAAAATCCCCGGGCCCAAAGTCCGGATAATACTTCACCACCGCCTTCATGATTCCCTGCACCCGAACAGGGTTGATTTCTTCGTTCATTCCCGCCATTTCCATTGTCCCCGCGAAGCGCAGGCTGGATCCAATCGGTGTGACAGCCACGCGGGCTTCGCTAAGAATTGCACAAAACCGCGGCATCTGACGAGGTCGCGTCAAAGTGAGGCTGTATTCCTTGCCCGCCTGCATGGGAAGTGACAACCCAAGCGAAGCGGCAATTTCCGGTGACCATGCCCCGCCGCACAGAACATATTCGTCGGCCGAAAAATCGCCTTGATTGGTGACAACCGCCACAATCCGGCGGTTTGAAACCCTCCAATCCACGACGCGGGTGTTCCACAGAAAGCGCGCCCCAAGAGCGTTCAACTGCCGCTGTAATCCGGCAATGAAGCGCTGGGGAGCCAGGTGACAATCCATCGGGAAATAGACGGACCCCGCCACATCCATCCGGACACCCGGATCCATCGAGGCCGTCTGTCGGGCGTCGAAAACCTGGGCTGGAAGGCCCAATTGGAGGGCCTGTTGAGCCGTGTTGGATTCCTCTTCGAGCGTGTGCTGTGAGTGGCAAAGAACGAGCAAACCGTCCCGTTCCTCCAAATTTCGGTCAAGTAGGGTAACACGGTCACCGCGCCGCGCACAGTAATAGGCGGTGCAAAGACCGATCACTCCGCCGCCGACAATCAAAATATCACGTGCCATACGAATACCGTCGATCACGGGAGAGTACACCCGAAAGGCTCCGCGGAAACACGGTTTCCTTGGCAGGACCGATCTGAACCTGCGAAACAGGGCATCCGTTGAAATCACGAAGACTTGAGACTCTCGGAACGTCGGCTAGTGTCAGCGCAGCCGTCGCGCGAGCCGCGCCGGACTAACGATGCCCTTATATTCGAATTCATCCAATACTACCATGGCCCACGAACTAGCCCCCCTGCCCTACTCCAAGGAAGCCCTCGAACCGCACGTGGATGCGGCGACAATGGAGATTCACCACGGACGCCACCACAAAGCCTATGTGGATAACCTGAACAAAGCCCTCGCAGGCAATGCTGCTCTTGAATCAAAATCGATCGAAGCCCTAATTCGTGACCTCGCCGCAGTCCCCGATGCGATCCGAGGCCCGGTTCGCAACAACGGTGGGGGGCATTGGAACCACACTTTTTTCTGGAACCTTCTCGCTCCCAACACCGGTGGAAGCCCGACGGGCGAGCTCGCGACGGCAATTCAGACCGCGTTTGGAAGCTTCGATGATTTCAAGACAAAGTTTGAAGCGGCGGGCCTGGGACGCTTCGGGTCCGGGTGGGTCTGGCTCGTGGTTCATGGCGGTAAACTCGAAATCGTTTCCACCGCCAACCAGGATAATCCGATCATGGGCAAAGCCATTGCCGGCGCCGAAGGCACCCCGATCTTAGGCATCGACGTCTGGGAACACGCCTACTACCTGAAATACCAGAACAAGCGGGCCGATTACCTCAAGGCAGTGTGGCATCTGATCAACTGGAATGTCGTTGCCGATCATTTCGCTCGCGCAAAGTGACGCTGCCCAGGGGCATCACAGCATTTAACGTCTGCCAAACTCGCATCGCCTGTCCAAGGTCGATCTTGATCTTCCGCACGGCGGCAAACGCCACCCCAAGATGCAAGATCCGCGGATTTTCGACCGCAAACCTGACTTTGAAGGCTGGTGGTTATTTGGACACCGCGGTGAGGAAGACGGGGGTATTGGTTAGGAAAGCTTAGGGGATCCGCTCCGAGGCACCGGCTAGGGTCAAAGCTCTGAAAGAGATCCGCCCCCCGCCCGGGGCGGCGTACCCCCCCACGATGGGCGGAGCGTTCGGAGAGTTGCCAGCAAGCTATGACAACAGTTCCGAGTGCCGCCGAGAGAACCGCCAGCATTCGCGATCTCTGATCAGCCTTCGTCACTAACAAAAAACCCAGGGCAACATTCGTTGCCCCGGGCTTGGAAAACTAGGCGGTCCTCGGAAGGCCGTGATCCGATGACATCACTTCAAGATGCGACCGAGACTATCTCGGTTTAGCGTCCGGGACCCAACGGGGGCAATCGGAGAAAGTGAAGTTACAGGCTTGGCCTTTTGTTGAACGGTGTCGAATTCCGTCAACCCCAGCGGTCCAGGCCATTTGCCAATCGGGTTATCAACCACGCCGGGGATACCCGGATCGAACGCCTGACCGGCGCACACATTGTAATTGATGCCCCGGAAGGAACAGATCACGCAGCCTTCCCAAATGTAGACAGATCCATCCACAGCAATCAGGTACTTCACCCCGCCTCGGATCGAAACCGTAGCATTTGGAGTTTCAACGATGTAATTGGACTGGTCGGAGGTCTTCTTGACGAAGCCTGCTACCTTGCCCGCTTTGAGACCCAATTTTGTGCTAATCACAGGCTCGGCGCCCGCGTCATCGTAGGTCAGGTCGTCCAACGAAAGGCGCGAATCGGGTTGGAGTCGTACCGTCGGCCCATTGCCCCCCAAATACAGGTCGAGATAGGAATCCACCCCTGTCGTCAGCTGCGTACCAGCCTTTGCCACCTGATTGACCTTCGCAGCCTCGCCATCAACCGTGGCGGAACCCTTGATCGATGTTACCTTCGCGGAACCGGTTTGCGGAGCAGCAATTAGGAGAGAGGTGGAAAGCCCGATCAAAGCGCTGATGGCGGCTATTTTTGTCGAGATGCCAAGCGTCTTCATGATTAAGCGAATGAGAAAATTTCGATTTAGAACACCGCCAACCTATTGAGGAGGCAAGTCCGAGTCAATCGGATAATTTTCAGTTGCGAGGTGCTCGTGTTCACCGAGTTCGGATGTCATGAATATCCCTGATTTTCCCCTGAACTAGACCAAATCTCCAGGAAAGACGCCCATGGAACCCCTGTTCAACCCCGGAGCAAGCGCTCCAGCATCGCCCCCACCATGGCCGGATTTGCCTTACCCTTGCTCAATTTCATCACTTGCCCCTTCAAAAAATTAAGGGCAGCGGGCTTGCCCGCTCGAAAATCCTCGGCGCTTTTCCGGTTCCCTCCGATCACCTCTCGACAGAACGCTTCAATCGCGCCGCTGTCGCTGACCTGAAGCAACCCTTTCTGCTCAACAATGGACCGCGGCGAGTCACCCCGCTCAAACATCTCTTCGAAGACTTCCTGCGCAATTCTCAAGCTGATCTTTCCCAAGTCGACCAGTTCGACCAGTTCGCCTATCGCCGAAATGGGAAATCGCACATCTGCTAGTCCGCTGCCGCTTTGTCCCAACCGGGCACGAAGACTGTTGATAACCCAATTGGCCACGGCCTTGGGGTTCTTCGCGCCTCGAGCCGCCTGTTCGAAATAATCAGCCAGCGGCCAGTCATTGGTCAGCACTTCCGCATCCCCCCCCGGAAGTCCATACTCCCGGATCAGTCGCCTTTTTTTTGCGAGCGGCATCTCCACCAACCGGGACCGAACCGACTCCAGCCACGTGTCGACCGGCGCGAACGGCATCAAGTCCGGCTCCGGAAAATAGCGATAGTCGTGAGCATCCTCCTTGCTCCGCATGGTCTCCGTGACTCCCGCAAGTTCATCCCACCGGCGCGTTTCCTGAGCAATTGTGACGCCCGCCGCAACCGCGGCCATCTGCCGCGGAATCTCATAGTCCAATGCCCGTCGAACTCCGCTGAAGGAGTTCATGTTCTTGATCTCGACCTTTGCCCCCAGCGTCTGCGACCCCTTCGGCCGCACACTCACGTTGACGTCACAACGGACCATTCCCTTTTCCATGTCGCAATCGCTCACGCCTCCTCGCACCAGGGCTGCGGTCAGGGCGGTCAGATAGGCATAAGCCATCGCCGAACCGGTTAGGTCTGGCTCCGATACGATTTCAAGAAGCGGGACTCCCGCCCGGTTAAAGTCCACGCCGCTGAACCGATCAAAATGAACATTCTTCCCGACGTCCTCTTCGAGATGAGCTCGGGTAATCTTCACCCGCACCAATCCATTACACGAGCCCGGCCCTTCGAATTCAAATTCCAACCACCCCCCCTCGGTCGAGGGTCGGTCGTACTGCGTTACTTGGTAGTTTTTTGCCGAATCCGGATAGAAATAATTCTTCCGATCAAACTTGGCGTAAGTGGGAATCTTCGAATTCAGGATCAGCCCCGTGAGCACTGTCAGACGCAAGGCCTCGTCATTGGCCACCGGCAACACTCCGGGGAGACCCAAACAAACAGGGCAAACATTCGTGTTCGGAGAAGCGCCAAATTCATTCGCGCAACCACACCAAAGCTTGGATCGAGTCTTGAGCTGGACGTGGGTTTCAATCCCAATTACGGCTTCATATTCCATGTTTTGTAGGGGCCAACTTGCCACCGCCGTGGACGGCGGGACAATCATTTCCGATCCTAGTAATCGTACAATCCACTGTCCCGCGACCAGCCTCCGCCCCCCCCGACTTCCCCGTTTTCTTTTTCCTCTCCCCCCATCCATTGAGCCAGCACGTCGCCCATGTCTGCCTCGATTTTCTCCGGATCCTCCCCCGCCTCCAGCCGCCGGATCGCCACATCAAAATCCTTCGGCACAGCGCCCGCCGGCATTACCGCCTGCATCTTGCGCAACAACATCGCCATGTGCCGCGGGTTGTTTTCGTCCATTTTATCCATGCCCTGCTCAATCTCGGACATCGCACGCATCACCCTCGGATCATCCAGAGCCGGCATTCCCGGCCCCTCCTCGGGAGCATCCGACGCAACGCTCGATTCCGCCACCCCTCGAATCATCGCAAACTGACTCACTTCACGAATCAGCCGCGCAGAGCCGCACTGGGGACACCGCGGGGACTTGGATGGATTGATTCGCCGCGCCAAGAAACTGAAAATCCGACGGCACTTCGGGCACGCAAATTCGTAAATCGGCATCGGTCAAAACTCGGGAGCCGCCGCCACCCCGTCAAGTGGTGCGGTGTACTATTTCCTTGCGGGAGGATCGTACCGAAAAATGCGCGATGCAACGAGCTATCACCCCACACACGCCCGACCCGTCCCCATCGGCGCCCGTTCCAAAACTGCCCCTTGCAGGTCTGTGTCACCTCACGCATTGTGAAAAAATGAAGTCCTGCGGAATCGTCTGGATCCTTTGCGCTCTTAGTCTCCTACCTCTGCGCCTGGCGGCCAAGACCGCGGAAACGTGGTTATACTGCACCAGCGTCAAAGTATCGCCCGGCACATTCAAGCAGTTGGGCCAGACTTCCACTCTCTCGTTCTCCGTCGATCCAAATCGGATCAACAGCGAATTGGCCGTTTCCGGGACTGGCCCCTCGCTCTACAACACTTTGCTGATCCTCGACGCACCCAGTTTCCTGGAGCCTCTTAGGGCCCCACTCGATATCGCAGTCCCGGACCCCGGCGATCTCGACTTGAACGGTCTCCCAGACTTTTTCGATGTGTCCCTGGAACTCACTTCGGTGAAGACGAGCGGAACGTTTAGTCTCGACGATGGGATGGAGATCACTCAGGGAACGGTGTCCGCCGTCTGGAGCCGGCCCGCCGAATCCACCACGGGAACCGTTAAGATTCAGGTCAATGTCAATGGACTGGGTTCGCTGGGAACTTTTACCCACAGCTTCGAGATTTTTGAGTATCACGGGGCACTCACCTACACGAATGCCGGCACCAATCTTTTCGCCTCGGTGGATCTCGAACGGGCGGGGGCCGCCGGCAAGTTCCAGGGCCCGTTCCATCTCGCGCAAATCGACGAAAATGAGCTCAGCTTCGCGCCCAGCCAATGGCAAGGTCCGGGCGATCTTAATTTCAGCGTCCTCGGTTCCTATGAACTCGGGGCGGAGGATCCATTGACGTTGCTCCGTGGAGGCCAGTTGACGAATTATTTTGGGAGTTTTTTCTTTGCCGATGGCGACCCGACCACCTCGTTCGAGAATGAGTATGATCTTTGGGTGCTTGAGATTCATGACGGCAATGACAGCGACAAGGACGGATTGCCCGACTTGAGCGATCCAGTGGACGGGACCGTCCCGGCAGTCAAGGGTCCCGTCCTCTCTCTTTCCGTCGCTGGCAACGGAGTTACCCGTTTGACCCTGACTGGAACTGCCGGCCAGAACGTACTCGTACAACAGGCCGACATGCTGACCTCAATCTGGCAAGGGGTACGGACAGCCACGCTTGGGGTCGAGCCGATCACGTTGGAGTTTCCAGCCTCAACCGCAACGACCCGCTTCTGGCGCGCCCAGGTTCAGTGAGGTCGGGGGCCCATCTCACCGCTCAAGCCCGGGTCTTGCCCCCGGGCGACCAGAAACGCCTTCAGCTCGGCGGCAATCTTTCCTCCAAATCCCGGCACGGATGCAATCGCTTCCACCGAGGCGGTGCGCAACCGGTGGACTGAGCCAAAGCGCTTGAGGATGTCGGCCTTCCTGCGCTCACCGATCCCGCTGAATTCGTCCAGAACGCTCTCGCTGATTTTTCTCAACCGCAACGTCGCGTTGTAGGTGTTCGCAAACCGATGAGATTCGTCTCGCACCCGCTGCAGAAGCTTTAACGCCGCGTGATCGAGCCCAAGTCGCAACGGTTCCGCCTGGCCCGGCCGATGGATCTCCTCGTTCTCTTTTGCCAGGCCGATGACCGTCAGATGCCCAAGGCCAAGTCGGCTCAATTCGGCACAGGCGGCATTGAGCTGCCCCCGTCCTCCATCGATCAGAATCAAGTCGGGGAACGTGGGCAACTCCGGCGGGTGTGGCACCCACGGCGGTGCCGACTCCCCTGGATCTCCGGCCGCCGCCGGGGTCGGCGCAGTACGGACAGTGCCAGCGCCCACCCACTCGCGCTGCAGACGTGAATATCGACGTCGCACCGTCTCCGCCATGCAGGCAAAATCATCCTGAGCGGTGACCGTTTTTATACGAAAGCGCCGATAGCTGGCGCGATCCGGACGGCCGTGCCAGAAGCTGACCATTGACGCGACCATGAATGTTCCGCTGATGTTTGAGATGTCGAATCCCTCGATCCGCTCGGGCGGGCCTGGCAAACCAAGGACCCGCCCCAGTTCGCGGAGGTCGGCCTCGGGGTTGATCGCCACCGGCAGTTTGTAAGGGATTCGTTCAAACTTCGCCGTCTTCTCCGTCGTCCGATGCAAATCCTCCAAGGCGTCCCGAAGTCGAGCCGCTAATTCAAACTCCAAACCCGCCGCGGCCCGCTTCATTTCCGCCTCTAACTCCGCACGGAGTTCACCTGTTTGGCCCGCCAGGAACTCAATCCCAGCGGCCACCTGAGCCAGATATTGCTCTCGGCTCACATTTCCGATGCACGGTGCGGTGCAGTGCTTCAAATTTCCGTAAAGGCAATGCTTATAATCCGCCTCCGTCGGCGTCAATGGACGGCACCCCCGCAGGTGAAACCGCCGGCGCATCAGAATCAGCGCCCGGCGAACGGAGCCGCTGTGAGCAAAGGGGCCAAAGTATCGAGCTCCATCGTCTTTGCGCAGGCGAGTCAGGGTGAATCGGGGAATGGGGTCATTCAGATTCACCTTTAAAAGCAGGAACTGTTTGTCATCCCGAAAATCGATATTGAACTTCGGTTGGAAATCCTTGATCAACCGCCCCTCCAAGAGCAGCGACTCCGCTTCGTTCCGCACCGTATGCCAGTCGAAATCGTGAATCGCATCCACGAGGGCGTTGAATTTTAGGTCCCAGCCCATTCGGCGGGACGGATGAAAGTACTGCGATACCCGGCGTCGCAGATCCCGCGCCTTGCCAACGTAAATCACCGTTCCGAAGCGATCCTTGTGCAGGTAGACGCCGGGTTTATGAGGCACCTGGGAGAGTTTGTTGCGAATGAAGTCGGTAACAGGCATCGGCGAACGAAAACCACACTGCATCACATCGCACTCGAAGGCGCAATCGGTGACCCGTCGCCCAAAACCGCGGATAAAGGAGAGGAGAACCGCGGATGAACACGGATTGACGCGGATAGAAAGGGCATGGAATCAGCGTCTATCGGCGTTTATCCGTGGTTCTCATTCCCCAATAGTCGGTGGCGACAAATTCAATTCTCATGGCAAGCACAGTCTGCGCGGAAATAGCGCTGCGTGCCCGAGTTGGGAAGTGCCCCGAAGGCGGTCTTGGACTGGAGTGGTAGCGCGCGGCGCATTCGTGTTCGATACAGCATATATAACATATGCAAGCGAAAAAGCACAGTAGAGAGCTTTTTCTCTCATTTTCAGATTCCTATCCGCGGATCAGGGCGAACGGGAATCGCCCGACAGGTTAGGCGTCGCCCCATTCGCATTGGGCACGATGCCGGAGCGCGTGATCCATCAGCACCAGTGCGGTCATCGCTTCGACCATCGGAACGGCCCTCGGGAGCACACAGGGATCGTGACGCCCCCGGCCCTTCAGCGTTGTGTTGGCATGCTGCGCGTCCACCGTCTCTTGCTCATGCATCACGGTGGCAACGGGCTTGAACGCCACTCTGAAATAAATGGTTTCCCCGTTGGAAATCCCCCCCTGAATCCCGCCGCTCCGATTCGTCACCGTGCGCACCCGGCCATCCACATTGCGGAAGGCGTCGTTGTGTTGCCGCCCGGTCAGTTGGATGCCAGCAAATCCGCTTCCCACGTCGAAGCCCTTGCTCGCCGGCAGGCTCATCATCGCCCGGGCAAGATCCGCCTCGAGACGGTCAAACACGGGCTCGCCCCATCCCACCGGCACCCCACGGGCGATCCCGAAAACAATGCCACCCACACTGTCTCCGGCCGACCGCATTTCGTCGATCAACGCGATCATCTTCTCGGCTGTGGCGGCATCCGGACAGCGCACGATATTCGCCTCGATATCCGATGCTCGGACCGTCTCAGGATCGATCGCTGCGGTAATGAGCTGGACCTGCTGGACGCCCGCGAGGACCTCGACACCCCAGCGTTCGCGGAGAATCTTGCGGGCAATCGCACCGGCGGCCACCCGCCCAATTGTTTCTCGGGCACTCGTGCGCCCGCCCCCAGGCCATGCCCGGATTCCAAACTTTTCCTGGTAGGTGTAGTCGGCGTGCGACGGCCGAAACTTGGTGGCCATCTCCGAGTAGGCCTCGGAGCGTTGGTCTTCGTTTTTCACCCACATCGAAATGGGCGTACCCAGGGTTCTTCCCTCAAAGGTTCCCGAGAGGATCTGCACGGTATCGCTCTCCTTCCGTGGCGTGACAATCCGAGACTGCCCGGGCCGCCGGCGGTCGAGGTCCGGTTGGATGTCGGCTTCCGTCAGAGCGATTCTCGGCGGGCAGCCGTCCACCACGACCCCGACGCCGCCGCCGTGGGATTCCCCCCATGTCGTGATTCTAAAAAGTTGGCCGAACGAATTCGCCATGCGTCTAAGGATGCCGGGGAGTCCCGGTCCGATGCAAGGGGTGCGATGGAAAAGTCACGGTTCGAATGTACCGGGGGCGGTGCGGCGCAGGAGAAACGCTGCGGAGCAGCGCCTGGAGTTTGGCCATGGGCGACCCGAATTGCCCCCTGAAAGCAGCCTGCGGCCAGGCGCATGTGGGGCAGACCTCCTGGTCTGCCGCTGGAGATTGGCCATTTACTGGCGTGTGTGTCCCCGATGGACAATCGGCATTTAGAAAAGCCGCGGAGCGGCGCCAGACCGTAGCCCACGGCGCGAGCCGTGGGTATGATGTTCGAATAAAACGTAAGCCCCGGCAGGGGCGACAGAGCTGGAGGAGCGCGCCTTGTTCCAAATTATCTGTCGCCCCTCCGGGGCTTGCGTGCGGCGCACCGGGGAACCCACGGCTGACGCCATGGGCTACGTTCTTACGGCGCTCCGCGCCTCCGGAGTACGCCTCAGCTGTTAGAAGAGCGTCCATTTTGTATTCCCAGAATGGCCAATCTCCAGGGGCAGACCTCCTGGTCTGCCGGTTGCGGGAGTCTCTGACTCCGCGAACGCCGTGCCAGGCCGTAGCAAAAGAACCGGGCTGCTCTGCAAACCCTCGAGATTGGCCATTTTCTGGCGCGTGTGTCCCCGATGGACAATCGGCATTTAGAGAAGCCGCGGAGCGGCGACAGATCGTAGCCCACGGCACGAGCCGTGGGGATGGCGTTCGAACAAAACGGTAGCCCCGTCAGGGGCGACAGAACGGGAGGATAGCGCCTTGTGCCAAATGCTCTGTCGCCCCTCCGGGGCTTGCGTGCGGTGTACCCGGGAACCCACGGCTGACGCCATGGGCTACGTTCTGACGGCGCTCCGCGCCTCCGGAGTGCGCCTCAGCAGTAAGCAGAGCGTCCTTTTGTATTCCCAGATTGGCCAATCTCCAGACGCTGCGGAGCAGCGCCAGAGAAATCGAAAGAAAGAAAAATCGAATCCCGTTGCGCTCAGACGCCGGTCACAAATACTAGACCACGTGCCGCCCGGGTTGCGGCCCTCCGAAATGATCGAATGGAACATTCAGTCCCGTGCCCACGCCTGCAAGGCGTGTGCAACGGCATTCACCGACGGGCAATCCTACCACACGGTGTTACTGGAAGAACGTGCCGGATTTGAGCGGCAGGACTTGTGTCCCGCCTGCTGGAAGGCCCGAACGACCCAGGTCGAGGCACCGGTATTTCTCTCCCATTGGATGGGTACCTACGAGTCCCCCCCGGCCACGCCCCCTGACGCGATTCAAAAGGAAACTGCGGAAACCCTTTTGCGTAAGCTGATGGAACCGCGGGAGGATCGGCACGTGGCGGCGTGTTACATCCTGGCGGTGATGCTTGAGCGAAAGCGAATCCTGCGAGTCAAAGCCCAACTCTACGAGAACGGGCGGAGAATCTTCCTTTATGAACAACCCAAGACCGGCGACCTCTTCAGCATCGCGGACCCGGATCTCCAACTCGACCAACTGGAAGCCGTCCAGCGCGACGTTGCGTCCCTGCTGGAACATGGCCCGGACGGGGCGATCGTCCCGGGCGAGATTCCGTCGCCCGCCGAGACGTCGGTTTCTGCGCCTCCCGTAACAGATTCAACCGCTCTGATTCCGACAACTTCCGACTGATATTCGCCACTGATCCGAGGTTTTCACACGTCATCATTCCCAATTTTCCAATTCCCAATTTCCAGTCTCCAACGGCCGGCGGCACAGCGAAAGTGCACCGCGAATAGCCGGATGGCGGTTGGAAATCGGCAATTAGCTCCAAACTTTTGCCATGCCCTCACTTGACACTCTGCAAACGACGCTCGGCTACCGGTTTCACGACACCGCATTGCTGCAACTCGCCCTGACCCATCCATCCCTGGCCCACGAAGTCGGCCCCGGGACCGCGCACAATCAGCGACTAGAGTTCTTGGGGGACGCGGTCCTGCAACTGGCTCTCACCAATCAACTTTACCGCAAGTTTCCGGACTACGGGGAAGGACCCCTGACCAAGGCTCGGGCCCAGTTGGTGAATCGGACAACGTTGGCGAGTCAGGGCCGGCGATTGAGGCTGGGCGAATACCTCATCCTTAGTCGCGGCGAAGAGACTAGTGGCGGCCGAACGCGTAATTCAGCATTAGCGGATGGTTTCGAAGCGGTCATCGGGGCGGTGTTTCTCGATGGAGGCTATGAATCCGCCCGTGAATTGATCGAGAAACTCTTCACGGATGCCTGGGGTGAACTGGGTGTCCTCCCCAACCTCGAAAATCCCAAGGGCGAACTGCAGGAGATGCTGCAGGCGACCTCCCCGGACGCACCGTGCTACGAACTCATTTCCGCCAGCGGGCCCGATCATAACCGGTCGTTCGAATCCGCGGTGTTGCACCACGGCGTCGAGCTGGCGCGGGGTATTGGCCGGAGCAAGAAACTCGCCGAAAGCGAGGCGGCAATGGCCGCGCTGCTCAGGCTCCGAGCGGACCGCGCCGCAGCCGCTGAACGGGGTGCGCTTCGCGGCTAAGCCGGCTTGGCGAATTCAACGTGGGCGGAAACACCCGCCAAAACGGGCCGGCATCTCTCAATCGCAATCCGGTCCCTAATTCTGGATTCGCGCATCGCCAACACTATGGCTCCACCCAAAGGCTCCGAAAACTGGATTCATCCTCGGACCGTGTCTTGCCCCCGTCGTCGCTGAGAACCAACAATCTCGGATTTTTTGAAGGCCCGAATAGGGCGAGTGCTTCCGCGTTGAACTGATGCGGTGCACGCCAGTCCAGCTTTTTGGGTCGATGTTGGGGCCCTTTCCACCGATAAAGGCGGGTCATTCCCCCCCTGCCCGGACTTCCTGCGATGATAAAATACTCCGACCCGGACCACACCATGTCGCGCAGCCCGAGTCCCTCCAAATTTAATCGGATCGCATCGGCAAACCGAGCCGGCCGCCCGGCCACAACGTCCGCCGGGTTGAGCAACGGGATCAGAACGGCATGCCCTTCGGGTACGGGACTGCGAAAGCCCAGAAGCAATCCCCCCGTGGAGGTCGCTGCCAAGGCCTCGATATTGATCCCTCCCCGTTCCGGCGCATCGACGGCAGTCTTCTTCAGATCGAGTGGATCAAAACGAGGATCGGCCAAGATCTGGTCCAGCAAATCGGTGCAGGGCCTCCCCACGGGCACGAGGTCGATCACGCTCCCCTGAGTGACGATTTCCGTTGCAAATAACCGGTGTCGATTCGCCCGCCAGCGGCCTTCCTGATTCCGCGAATGCGAGCCAATCCAGTAGATGCGATCTACCACGCGGGCACCGCCTTCGATGTCCGCCTCGAGCGCATGGCCCGTCAGCCCGAGAAAAGAGCCGCATTCACGAACCAAGGCGGGCGCACTATTCGATGCACAGGAATAAATTCTCAGACAGTTATCCTCGTCACTGGCCACCACAAACAGGTTGGTCGTCACGCGTGCTGCCGCGGAGGCATTGGCCATTCCCGGATGCCAAAGCAGTTCCGTGTTTTCTTTGCGGCCACTCCCCAAAGCATCGTCGGCACTTAGCACTAGCCCGACGCAAAGCACTCGCCAACACCCTCCTTCGATTGCGGTCTTGAGGTTCAATGTTTCACGGCGTCCGCTTGAGTCCAAGTCCCACGTCGAGCAGTTCGAAAATCTCATTCGGATTTCGCAGCGACCCCGAAATTACGTTTGTCCCGATCATCATCATTGGCATGGAGCTACTATTTGCCACCAACCAGTTCGTGCGATAAAGAGCGGTCGACGTCCTCAGCGTTTCGGCGATCCATGGATCTCCCATGAATCGTTCCAAAACCATCAAGCCCACAAGGTCGGTCGCTCGTTCGAGTGCCCGCGCCGGATTCAAAGCCTCCGGAGAGGTCATCATCCAGTCATCATATTCCGGAAAGACCGTGCGATCCGCTCGCCAAACGACCAACGCCAATCGCGCCAGTACACAGGCATTCTGATTCTGCTCAGCGGTCCGGCGCAGCCACGGGTTGCATTTTGCATCCAATGGCATGGGCAAACTGACAACGGCCAGCCGGTTGGAGAAATACCGCTGCGCGGTCACGATCGTCGGATGCGCCCGGCGGCAGTGGCTACAGGTATAGTCAAACATCGAGACCATAACCTTCTCCGCCGTCGCAGAGCCCAGCAACGGCAGATCCGAGATATCCAAACTAAACGCATTGCCATGGAGCGAGAGCCGACGGCCAGAACCCGACGTAGCCGCTGAAATCGAAACCGGTGACGGCGCCGCGGTGGTGCCAGCAACCGGCGCGGGCGGAGAGTGGAGGCGGTTCGACGATCCAGCCGTACGCATCGCCGCCTCCCGAGTTGAAACGAGTTGACCCGCGCCTGCCGGCACAATCGGTCGGCTCACAGTCGTTGCCGCGAGGCCCGCGGGATTGGTGCTCGAACTCATCGAAACGACGCGAAACGACTTGGGCGTGAACACGAACTGACCACCAATCAGAACGATCAGTCCCGCCAGGGCGGACGCAACAACGAGGGGCGAGCGACTTCGGGCGAGGGTGGAGATGCCTGCCGTGGAGGCACCTCTCCCGACCTCAATATCAAACGTCTTTTCGCGTGGCCTCGTCAGCCATGACAGCAACAGCGCCGAACCGACGACGCCGCACGCATGGGTCACGAGGCAGTACGGGCAGAACTTGCCGACGACAAAAATGGACAATCCAACAAACCAGACCGCCGCACCAAAAACCAAGAGACACAATGCCTGAAGCGAGCAGCGGCCATTGATTGAATGGAGCCCACCCCAGGTGATGCCAATCATGACAGCATACGCCCCCGCGGCCGGCAGACTCACCGGAATCCCCAGCCACTTGCTCCATCGACTCGCGAGCACTTCGCTGCAGCCGGCATCTGCGCCACAGCCCGCAACGTTCCCGCCAGTGAAGGATAGAACCGAGAGGTAGCCAGCAATCCCCAGCGCAACCAACAACAGCGAACGGGCGATCCACAAGATCCACAAAGATCCCGCCGCCTGCTGCTCACCGAAAATTAACGGCACAGTCGGCGACGGTCGGGGATTTCCTGACGTACCCGGCGGGACAGCGCTTTTCTTGAGGCTCATCGAAAGGCCAGCCTGACTGGCGGAATCGGTTTCGTCAAAACCGGCGAAAAAGAGGGACAACGCACGATCGGCGACGAAGACTTGATCCAGAATTCCTGACAGATCGGGTCCGACAGCCAAACCGTTCATGAGACAACCGAGGCTGATTCTGAAGTCTCGGCAGCGACGGGGCGGTTGGGAGGGTCAAAAAGACCCGAAAACAGGGGATTTCCAAGCATGTGAATAACTTGCGAACAACCCCGGAAAAGTTTCCCTCGTCCGAAGGTGTGCTTTCTCCTAGAAGCCTCGCGTGCCGCGCCTCATTTACGGAACCGGTGGCAGATTCCGATTCGAAGCACATTACACCACAATTTATTCGTAACTATCATGCATGCAAAGTATTACAAATCAAGACTCCTCAGTTTGTTGGAGAATGAGAGCCCGTCTTTCCTCGGGCTTTCGTCAAGTCTCATCTGCAAATTACTATCGCTCCATGTGTTTACAGTTGTGTGACGAAGCATCTGTGAATAAACACATGGAAGTACTGACGATACCCCTCCCCGCTCTGCCCATGCATTCATCCGCCGATTCTGTTTGGTCTGAGGCTGTGGATGTGCTCCGCGGGATGTTGAAGGCGGAGATTTTCAACATGTGGTTTGCCCCGCTCCGGCCGATCAATCTCGCCCATGGAGTGATGGAATTGGAGTCTCCGGACGATTTTGCGGCGTCCTGGATGCAAGACAACTACCGGGATGTAGTTCGCACGGTGGTGAGTCGCGTGACGGGAGCGGTTACCGAAGTGGCATTCCGCGGCGGGACGAACCCCCCCGGAGGCTCCTCGCGCCCCAAGGTTTCAGAGCATTCGGAAATGGCACCGCGGACGGTCGAAGTTGCTTTCAACTCACGCCAGGCCGAAGCCCTCTTCAATCCGAACAACACGTTTGAGTCGTTTGTCGTGGGCAACAACAACAACCTCGCCCACGGTGCCACCGTCGCGGTCGCCCAGAACCCCGGTAAGACTTACAATCCCCTGTTTCTCTTTGGCGGCGTGGGACTCGGAAAAACGCATCTGCTGCACGCCATCGGCCACCAGGTGCTCGCACAACGCAAGGCCGCGCGGGTCGCCTACCTCAGTTGCGAAAAATTCACCAACGAATTCATCGAATCCCTGCAGGCGGGCCAGTTGCCAAAATTTCGCAAGAAATACCGCCTCGTCGATTTGCTGCTGATTGATGATATCCAGTTTTTGGCCGGAAAAGAGCGAATTCAGGAGGAGTTCTTTCACACGTTCAACACCCTGCACGAGAACCGGAAACAGATCGTGATGACCTGCGACCGACCCGCCAACGAGATCCAGGGGCTTGAACAGCGCCTGGTCTCACGGTTCGAATGGGGCCTCACCGCCGATCTTCAGGCGCCCGACGTCGAAACCCGCATGGCAATCCTGCGACAGAAAGAGAAACTCCTCCACATTGAGCTTCCAACCGAAGTTCGTGATTTCCTCGCCCAACGGATTCGGACCAACATCCGACGACTGGAGGGTGCGTTCGTCCGAGTTGCGTCCTACTCCTCGCTCACCGGCAAACCCATTACCGTCGCGGTCGTCGAGACTCTCCTTCGTGAAATCCTGCAGCAGGAGGGGAGGCAATCGATCACCATCGATTCCATTCAGAAACGGGTCGCGGAACACTACGACATCCGTCTGGCGGATATGACCAGCAAGCGGCGCCCCGAAAACATTGCATTTCCTCGTCAGGTTGCCATGTTTCTGTCCCGCCAACTAACGGAATCGTCGCTCAGCAGTATTGGAGATGCCTTTGGCGGACGCGACCACGGTACCGTGCTCCATGCCTGCCGGGCGGTGAAAGACCGGATGGAAGTGGACCAGAATGTCCGGCAAACGGTTGGGTATCTGGAGAAGCATCTCATGCGGTAGTCGGTGGTGATCGATCGATTTAAACGTGCATTGACTGCGAAAACATCGGGGAGTGAATCAATGAAGCTTTTTGTGAAACGAAGGGTCCATCCCCCAGCATCGCCGGGGGGCTTCACCCTCATTGAACTCTTGGTGGTCATCGCGATCATTGCCATCCTGGCGGGTATGCTGCTTCCGGCGCTCTCGAAGGCGAAGTCCAAGGCGCAGGGGATTCTGTGCATGAGCAATACCAAACAAATCACCCTGGGCTGGGTTCTCTATTCCGGTGACTTCCAAGACCGGGTGGCCAACAACTTCGGAGTCAACGAGACGGTCAAAACCATTAGCAATGGTAAGTTCGACAACTGGGTCAATAATGTCATGACCTGGGGAGCGGGCGGTGGCTTGACCGCGGAGGCGAGCGTCACCAATAACGCCTGGGTTATCAATGGCGTTCTCGGTAAGTATACCGGAGGCACGGTCAGCGTTTATAAGTGTCCCGCCGATAACTTCGTCAGCGTCGCCCAGCGCACGGCGGGCTATCCGCGCCGAAATCGTAGTCTCTCGATGAATTCATTTTTTGGACGGTTTGATACATCGGACCCTTCCGACCCCACTGCCCGTGGGGTCAATTGGGGGTTTCAGGACAAGAGGCAGTTTTTGAAACAGAGCGACGTGCCGAAACCCTCCGGAACCTGGCTCATCCTCGATGAGCATCCGGACTCCATCAACGACGGGTTTTTTATTAACAACGATTCGACGGTTGGGTGGCAGGATCTTGTCGCTTCGTATCATAATGGGGCCTGCGGTTTTTCGTTTGCCGATGGACATTCGGAGATCAAGCGCTGGCTGAGTGGCACATCGAAATATCCCGTGGCTTATAAATATCCCCAGATCAGGAATTTTGACACGGCCGGGAAAAATGACTTCCAGTGGTATCGTCAACGCACGGGTTATGTCAGTGCGGGGTCTGGCCTCGGTTTGTGGGGCTACTAACCGAGGGTCGCTTGGTTTGGTTCCGGGCGGGCGACCCTTGAGACGCGGCTCGCCGGCAACTCAGGGGTGCCCGTTTACTCAATCTGGGGGCAACGCAGGTTGCCCTCGGTTTTTTCTTTCTCCGCGGTTCGTAGCGGTCAAGGGGACGGCAGGTAGTACCAGTCGACTTTTCCGTTTGCCCCTTTGGACATGATGCTCCAACGAGTCATCGATACATGCCCATCCGCCCAGGCATAATTTCCACCCGTGCCATGGCGGACATAGCGAAAAAGTGGGTTTTTGCCACTGGGCGGATACAAGTAACCGTAGTTCCACCACTCCAGTCCTTTGGTTGGATCCAAGCCATCGCTATTCATGCAGGTATCCGAGGGTCTGGTTATGATGGTCGATTTCACGTGATCGAACTGGGTATAACCCAGATACGCGTAATTATGGCCATATCCTCCATAACCTTTATATCCAGGCACGGACGATGGGATGACGTTGGTCCCCAACTTCGCCGACGGGCAGGCCACGACCTTGCTCGTGGCGACCAAGTTTGTGAAGTTCGTGCTCCCGGTAGAAATGTAAGGCGATATCTCGAGAAACCACCGACTGGGAGCGACCCATCCCGAGCCGGGCGGGGCTTCCGTTCCCGCGACCGGAAGGTAATCGGACTGATCCCCGGCGTACAGCATGTAGCCCAAGGCGATCTGTTTCTCATTGCTGGTACACTTGATCATGTTCGCTTTCATCTTCGCTCGGGAAAGCGCGGGCAACAGCATGCCAGCAAGGATCGCGATGATCGCGATCACCACGAGGAGTTCTATCAGAGTAAATCCGAAGGCTTCTCCGCGCGGTCGTGTGTTAGCTGTCATCTTCCTATCCATAGCTCCCATAATTCTCTCCATCCAGGCTCTCCGGCAATCCAAATCCGTCAGCCCGCGCGAGCAACCAAGCTGTAGTGATCGGAAACGAAACACGAGCATCGCGTTCGAAGATCGCCGAGGCTCCTTTGATAAGGGTCTCGATGTCCACCGCAGCATCGGTCAAGGAACTACCTTTCAGGACGTAACACGCGTAGTCGGCGTCAGATGCGATTCGACAGACCGTGACATTCACGCCCTACTGCCGGCTCGGGAGCGAATGCGACGGCAGCCGATAGACCCCGGCAAGGGATGGTCCCATCCATGCGAAGGGTCCATCGGGCTACGTTGGCTACTACGCGTGTTCCATCACGGCATGGACTCAAGCGGGCCGAGCAGACTGCTTGTCACCGTTGAGGATTCGCCCTAAAGTTGAGGTCATGTCAACCGGCCAACTGATGACTCTCGACCCCGCGTGTCGCCGCTTCCTAACCGTCGCGTGCGCCGCTCTGGTTCTTTGGGGTAGCGTCCGCGGGGCAGTCATTCCGGCGGGCGACCGTGTGGATTTCAACCGGGACATCCGCCGCGTTCTCTCGGAGAATTGTTTCAAGTGCCACGGACCGGATGCCAAAGACCGGAAGAATGGAAAAAAGGGTCTCCGGCTCGATATTCAAGAATCCGCTCTCTCCGACCTCGGTGGACACCGCGCCGTCACCCCGGGTCATCCGGAGACCAGCGAAATGATCCGCCGCATCACCCACCAAGATCCGGACGAGCGAATGCCACCACTGGATTCCGGGAAAAAGCTGACCGAGAATGAAATTAACCTGTTGAAAAAGTGGATCGAACAGGGAGCGGTGTATTCCAAACACTGGTCGCACATCGAGCCGACCCGCCCCGCTCTGCCCGCAATTCGCGGACACACCTGGCCCCAGAACGCCATCGACCATTTTATTCTGGCCCGGCTCGAACGTGAGAACCTTCAGCCCTCACCCGAAGCCGATCGTGCGGCCCTGATCCGGCGTGCGGCCTTGGACTTGACCGGCCTGCCTCCAACGTTCGATGAGGTGGATGCGTTTGTGACGGACACTCAGTCGGGTGCCTTTGAAAAGGCGATCGATCGCCTTTTAAGAAAGGAAGCGTACGGCGAACATTGGGCTCGCCTTTGGCTCGACCAGGCCCGTTACGCCGACTCCAGCGGATACGCCGATGATCCGGCGCGAACCATCTGGGCGTTTCGCGACTACGTCATCCGGTCCCTCAACGCGAACAAGCCGTTTGACCAGTTCACAATTGAGCAGCTCGCCGGCGATCTGCTGGACGATCCGTCCGATGAGCAACTAGCCGCCACCGCATTTCACCGGAACACGATGACCAACAATGAGGGTGGAACGAACGACGAAGAATATCGAACGGTCGCCGTCGTGGATCGGGTGAACACCACCATGGCCGTTTGGATGGGCACGACCATGGCGTGTGCCCAATGTCACAACCACAAGTACGATCCGATCTCACAGGAGGATTATTTCCGGCTCTATGCCATTTTGAATAACACGGCCGATGCCGACCGCACGGATGAAAGTCCGGTGCTTAGCCTGTTCACGGACGCACAGAAGGCGAGGCGGAAGTCATTGCTGCCGGACATCGCTCGGTTGGAAAAAATAGTCCAGACTTCGACACCGGCGCTGGTGCGGGCGCAAGGCGATTGGGAGAAAGCGTTGGCGGGCGAATTGAAGTGGGAGCCCCTGAAGCCGTCGCTCGTCAAGTCGAAGGCAGGGGCGACGGTTAGCCAGGAAGCCGACGGGACCGTGCAAGTGGAGCGCGGCGGCAAGACCGATATTTATACCGTGGAAGTGCCTGTGACCGTCGCGGACCAACTCACCGCGCTCCGTTTAGAGGCACTACCAGACGAGAAACCGCCGCTCCGCGGAGTCGGCCATGCCAATGGTAACTTTGTCCTTTCCCGGGTATCGGTCCGGGTTGCCCCGTCGGAGCACACCGCGATTTTAGGACGATATCTAAGACTCGAGCTGCCCGGAAAAGACCGGATCCTTTCACTGGCCGAAGTGCAGGTGTTCCGTGGCGCGGAAAATATCGCCCTGCAGGGTGAAGCTCGTCAGAGCAGCACTGCCTACAACGGCGCGGCGAAGCTTGCGATCGACGGAAACACCCACGGCAATTACGAGGTGGCCAAATCGACGACCCACACGGAAACGACCGGCGATCCGTGGTGGGAGTTGGACTTGCGATCGGTGCAGCCCGTCAGCGGGCTGAAGGTTTGGAATCGGACGGACAGTTCCGGCGAACGCATCCGCGGTCTCCGCCTGACGCTCTTCAACGAAAACCGCGAAGTTGTCTGGCAGGAAGAGCTCCCGCAGATACCCGATCCCAGTTTGGAGCTGAGTCTGAACGGGTCCAGACTGATTCCCTTCTTGTCGGTGTCCGCGAGCTTTACGCAGAAGGATTTTAATGCGGCGGACATTCTCACCAACAGTAACCCGGATAAATTGGGTTGGGCGGTTGCGCCTCGGTTCGGGGAGCCCCACTCTTTGACCCTCATCCCGCGAGTACCCATCGACCTCACCGCGGGTGTGAACCTGAGTGTCACCCTTGAACAGCTTTCGAAGTACGAGTACGCGACCCTCAGCCGCTTCCGGCTCACCAAGACTTCCGATCCGCGGGCTCCGGAGTTGGTGGGGATGCCGAGCTCCGTGCTGGCGATTCTTCCTCTGCGGGAGGCCGACCGAACCGATGCGCAACGCGCCGAATTGGCGCGCCATTATCGCTCGATCGCACCGAGCTTAAAGTCAGAACGGGATCAACTGGTGGCCGCCAAGAAGCAACTCGACGAGCTCAAACCCTATACCACGGTCCCGGTATTGCGCGAACTGGCCGGGACCGAACGCCGCAAAACGCATGTCCAGATCCGCGGTAATTATCTAAACCTCGGGCAGGCCGTGTCGGAGGGATTGCCGCCGGCATTTTTTCCCAGAAAGGAAAACGCACCGCCCAACCGGCTGGCATTGGCAAAATGGTTGGTTGACGAAAACAACCCCCTGACCTCGCGCGTCGCGGTCAACCGTCTATGGGAAGCGATCTTTGGCATCGGAATTGTTCGGACGAGCGAAGAGTTTGGAGCGCAGGGGGATTTACCCTCGCACCCTGAACTGCTCGATTGGTTGGCGACAGAACTGACTGCCAGCAAATGGGACCTCAAACACATGCTCAAATTGATGGTCACATCCGCGGCGTATCGCCAATCCTCCCGGGTGACCCCTGAACTCGAAGCGGCGGATTCCGACAACCGACTGCTCGCACGGGGACCGCGCTTCCGGCTCTCCGCGGAAATGATCCGCGATCAGGCGATGTTTATCAGCGGACTGCTGAACGAAACGTTCCACGGACCGCCGGTCAAGCCGCCACAACCCAAGCTCGGACTCTCCGCGGCCTTTGGAAGCGGGACGGATTGGGAAACCAGCACCGGCGGAGATCGGTATCGTCGGGCTCTCTATACGACGTGGCGCCGATCGAATCCGTACCCGTCGATGGCGACATTTGACGCTCCAAACCGCGAGGTTTGCACCGTCCGCCGTGATCGTTCGAACACCCCATTGCAAGCCCTGGTCACTTTGAATGATCCAGTCTACGTGGAGGCATCCCAGGCCCTGGCGCGCCGCATGGATTCCGGCGGTTTCTCGCCGGAAGAGAAAGCGCGCTTCGGCTTCCGCCTCTGTCTCTGCCGGATCCCGACCGATGCGGAAATGGCGGGACTCCTGGCACTCTACGCGAGAAGCCTGGAGCGATTTTTGAAGAACGAAGAAAACGCCAAAGCCGTCGCGACCCAACCGCTCGGGGCCGCCCCTCCCGGTGCCAATCTTGCGGAACTAGCGGCCTGGACCGTGGTGGGCAATGTCTTGCTAAACCTGGACGAAACGTTGATGAAACGCTGACGGAAGGAGAATCGCCATGAATCTAAATCTCGAACACCTGCAACAGTTCACCCGCCGCCATTTTCTTGGAAAATCCGCCACGGGCCTCGGCGCGCTTGCCCTCGGCTCCTTGCTTAAGGGGAATTCGGCTGCAGCTGCCAGCCAACCGGTCGATCCCTTGGCGCCTCGTCAGCCGCACTTTGCGGCCCGAGCAAAGCGGGTGATCTATCTTCATCTCACTGGGTCGCCACCTCACCTTGACCTGTTCGACTACAAGCCCGAATTGGTAAAGCGAAACGGGGAAGATTGCCCGGACGCATTTCTCAAAGGCAAACGGTTCGCCTTCACGTCGGGCACGCCGAAACTATTGGGCACACCGCGGAAATTCTCGCAACACGGCGCGGGTGGCGTGTGGTTGTCCGATGCGATTCCCCGATTGCATGAGGTTGCCGATGAATTGTGCGTGATTCGCTCAATGACGACCGATCAATTCAACCACGCGCCGGCGGAGTTGCTGGTCTACACAGGCTCGCCGCGCTCCGGCCGACCATCGTTGGGTTCCTGGGTCACCTACGGCCTGGGCACGGAAAACGCAAACCTCCCTGGATTCGTCGTTTTAATCTCCAGCGGAGTGCAACCGAACGGCGGGAAGAACTCCTACGGCAATGGCTTCCTCCCCTCCGTTTTCCAAGGCGTTCAGTGCCGTTCCAAGGGCGATCCCGTGCTCTACGCCTCCGATCCGGCGGGATTGGATCGCGACGTCCGACGCATGAGTCTCGATACGTTGCGCGATCTCAACGAAATCCAGGAACGCGAACTGGGCCATCCCGAGACCCTCACCCGGATCGCGCAATACGAGCTCGCGTACCGCATGCAAATGTCGGTGCCCGAGGTCATGGATATCAACCGCGAGTCGCCAAAAACCATCGAAGCCTACGGCGCAAAGCCCGGGGAATCCAGCTTTGCGAATAATTGCCTGTTGGCACGTCGCTTGATCGAACAGGGGGTACGGTACGTCCAATTGTTCGATTGGGGCTGGGATTTTCATGGCACCGGCCCCGGCGAAGATCTCCGCGGCGGACTGACTAAAAAGTGTGCGACGATGGATCGTCCGGTCACCGCCTTGATTCAAGATCTGCGCCAGCGCGGTTTGCTGGACGAGACCTTGATCGTACTCGGAGGTGAGTTCGGCCGGACCCCATTCCGCGAAGGGCGTACCGCAAAAGGAGAGCTGCTCGGGCGGGACCATTTTCCCGACTGTTACTCAATGATGCTGGCGGGAGGTGGCATCCGCGGTGGCATTTCGTACGGGGAATCGGATGAACTTGGATTCAGTGTCGCCCGGGACAAAGTCCACATCCACGACTTGCAGGCGACGTTGCTCCATCTCCTTGGGTTTAATCACCAGCAGCTAACTTTCCGCTTCCAGGGGCGTGACTACCGACTGACCGACGTCCACGGAGAAGTCGTGAAAGGAATCCTGGCCTAGTCAGCGGCAGGAGGAGGCGTCGGAAGTATCCCGAAGGCATGGACGCTATTTTTTCTACATCAGCGGCGTCGTTTCCCGGCACGGCCGTTGCAAGATCCTGATTTTTTCGAACTGAGAGGCCTCGATGCTGGTTGATATTCATACGAACCTGATGTGGTATCCGGACCACTATTCCGAGGAATTTGTCGCGACTTCCTGGGCAGCGAAGCAAGCCAAGATGAGGCGGACGCCCGACGTCCACTGCGACGTGAACGACCAGAGCTGGAAGCACAACTTCGACTGCCGCCCTGAACAACTGCTGGCCGCCACGCGTCAATGCGATAAAGTCATCGTTTTTGCCATTCAGGCTCCGTTTACCGGGATTTTCGGCTCGCAGGAAGCGGTCGCTGAATTCGCCAGAGCCAATTCTGAACGCTTTGAGGGGTGGTGTTCCGTGGATCCGAACGATCCGGCGTGTGTGGAACAACTGGAACATTATGTCACCCATCTTGGACTGAAGGGTTTGAAGCTCGGCCCGATTTATCAAAACTTTGATCCCGCGGACCCGAAGCACCTGCCACTTTTCAAGAAGGCAGAGAGACTCGGCATCCCCATCAATTGGCATCAGGGGACCTCCTTTGTTCGGCCTGGGCCGCTGAAGTATTCCAACCCAATCCTGCTCGAAGACATCGCGGTTGCCTGCCCGAATTTGCGGATGATCATTTCCCACCTGGGCCACCCGTGGGAAACCGAATGCATCGTCCTGATTCGCAAGCACCCGAACCTATACGCTGACACCAGCGCTCTGCATTACCGCCCGCTGCGGCATTACCAAGCCTTTATTACCGCCCTGGAGTATGGCGTTGAACACAAGTTGATCTTTGGTTCGGACTTTCCATCCGCTACGCCGGAACAAGCCATCGCCGGTCTCTGGAAGGTCAATGAGATTGTGGAGGGAACAATGTTTCCCAGGTTTCCCGACGAAGCCATCCAGCGCATCATCCACGAGAACTGGAAACAATTCATTCGCTTTAACTGAGTTAGACCTCAGAGCGATAGCCACTCCTCGGCCGAGATGCTTCGAGCCAGGCGGACCTGGATCTGACGCAGTACCATGCGGAGTTGGGGCACGGAATATTCCGCGTTGGTCGGAATCGTCTGACGCCGTCCGGCATTCACCATGAACTCGTGGGCCTTGCCGGCGAAAGGCCCCTCAAAGCCCAGCTGGCGCAGCTTGCGGATAAACTCACGTCGTTTGCAGGGATTCCAAGTAGCCATGAGTAGGCTTGTTCAAATCCATGCCGGCCAAGACGGGCAGCGTGTGACCGAGGTGAAAGCCGACTAGAATCCAGTCCTCCAGGGTCGAGCGCAGCTCCAATTCGCAGCGGCGCAAGGTCGAGCCGAAGGCGATGACGCCCTCCAGTCCTGGGATCTCGCCACCGTAAGTTCCGTCCTCGAGCTTTTCGTAAATGGCCATCTCCATCGCGGCCTTGATGTAGGATGTCAGCACTAACACGAATCCAAGCTAAGGTCATCGCGTCGAAGTGTCCAACCCAGAACTCACCGAAGTCCCTTACCTGCCCGATAGGTAGCGTTTGCTGATTTTTGCCGCCACCGTGCCGATGCCGTAATAGCCGATGGAAATCTGCCCGACGTGAGTCAAAATATCGTACGCGCGCCAACGGTTCCAACCGAAGTCCGATTCCATCCACAGGGCTAACAATGCATAGGCTTGTGCGATGGATCGCTCCATCGGCGCTCCGCTCACGAGGGTCATGATCTCGTCCGGCGATTCAACTCGCGGCCACGACAACTTCACGCCTTTCACTAGGTTCACCGTGAGGGTGGTTTCGCCAGCCATTTCCAGGCCCGTTGCGGAAAGTTCACCATGCCCCATGGCTGCATGCAGGTCGCCCAGGTAGAGCAGCGCACCCGGAACAAAAACCGGCAGAAAGATTGTGTTCCCCGGGCAGACTTCCAGGATGTCGAGATTGCCGCCGTGCGGCCCAGCCGGGCCCGTGGTCGGACAGCCCCAGTCGGGCGCCGTGCCAATGCACCCAACCATTGGCTTAAAGGGAATGGTGATGGTATCGCTCCAGTAAATCAGGCCGTCCTTGATGGGGCTCACGTGCGTGCCATGCGGGCAGTCGGTTCCGAGCCATTCACAAAGTTGTTTGGGGTCGGCGGTTCGGGTTGCACACTGGCCATCGGTTGAGCGGATATCGTGAATCGTGACGGCGAGGGCATCGCCGGGTTTAGCACCGTCCACGTAGATGGGCCCGGTCAACGGATTGCTGTAAGGCATCTTAACCTTATCGCGTCGGTCGGCATTGGTACGAATCTGCCCCGAAAGGGCATCTTCTGAGGCGACGACAAGGGATTCACCGGATTGCACGCGAATGCGCGGTTCATGCTGGCGATTCAACTCGTAATAGAGCGGCCCGATTGACAGTGTTTTCATGGGTTGATCCGTTACCAGAACGTTGTGAGGAATGAAACTCGTATCATGGATGGATACGACATTGTGCGATCCTATAACCGCGGAGCTCCCCGGCGCTATCACCATCGTTGGATGAATCCGCGAAGATGAAGGTGGAGAGGGTGATGGGCTGCCGCTAGGCTCCGCCCGGGGCACACCAGTAAACAACGCCAAAGGATCATTTAATCTCTACACCATGAATAGGGCTGCTGAAGAAATGTTCGATGTCGTCGATGAAAACGATCAGGTGATCGGTCAACGATCCCGCCGCGATGTGCATCGCCTCGGGCTACGACACCGGGCGGTGCATGTGCTAATTTACAATCACCGCGGGGAGCTCTTCCTTCAGCAGCGATCTCTTTTCAAGGACTGTTCGCCCGGAGTCTGGGATTCGTCGGCCTCAGGTCATCTTGACACCGGCGAAACCTATGAGGCGTGTGCCCGGCGCGAAGTTGGAGAGGAATTAGGAATCCCCCTCCCCATCCCTCCGCAGACTCTCTTCAAATTATCGGCCAGTCCGGAGACCGGACACGAGTTTTGTTGGGTGTATCGGGCCGAGCACGATGGGCCGTTTATTTTACAACCCAGCGAGGTCCGCGGCGGTGGCTGGTTTCAGCCCACCGCCATCGCCCAGTGGAGTCAGCAACGACCGGATGATTTCGCCGGTTCCTTTCTCGTGATCTGGAAGCAAATCCATTCATCCTGAATTTTGATGGCTTTAGCCTCCGAATCCATGCTCAAGGCAATCGGTGGATTTCTCCCGCCGCATTCATTCCAGCCTGAAACGGGAAGATATCCCGCCGGCTACACACACCGACGTCCGGTGCCAGATCGGTAATCGATAGCAGCCGTCGGCCATTTTGCCCGTCCGTAATGGCTGCGGTCACGTTGGTGCAAGCCTGTCGATACACCGCGAGGGCGATCCGGGCAGCGTCTCCCAATTCGATGCGCTGTCGGGCTCGAATTCGATCAATCAAGGCCCCGGCCGCCAGGACGTCTTCCAACGCGGACTGTTCCCCGGTGCCGCTGCAGATCAACAGGACTGATGCCGGATTGTCGCGGAGAAGGCCCTCGGATTCGGCCGCCAGATTACCCATCGAAGCAATGCGCACAGCCGCCGCCCCAGCGCAGGCCTGGAGTGCCCGGGTGCCGTTGGTCGTGGTACAGACAATCGTCCGCCCTTTGATTCGATCGGCGGTAAACTCCCGGGGAGAATTACCAAAGTCGAAATCGACGCCATCGCTCTGGGACGCACGGATGCGCAAACCGGCACGCTCCCCCGCCAGTAGAATCTGCGGATCTCGAGTTCGCCACGCGACCGCCTCGGCGATTTCGACTACGGGAATGATGGCCAGGGCACCATTCGCCAGAGCCGTGAGCATTGTGCTGGTGGCTCGCAATACATCAAAAACGACACAGACGACTGTGGTCAGATGACGATCCGGTAAGGTGCGGAACTCTGCGGGGGAAAGAATGACATCGAGGTACATAGAGGGATGAAACGGGCGAACTATACCGAATCGGCGGGCATCATCTCCGAAACCGGCGCGAACCACCGCGGATGGTAGGAGGCGTCAGGGCGGACGGGGTCGTCTGGCCGCCGTTTCCCAATCGGCGTTTCAACTCTCGAATCTGATCGCGCAACAATGCCGCCTTTTCAAATGCCAAATTGTTCGACGCCGCGATCATCTCGCCTTCCAGTTCTCGCACCATTTCCGAAAGGTCCAACGTGCCGACGTCTTCATTTAAGGCTGCTGCCGCCGCCACCCGGCCACTGCCTATGCTGCTGAGGCCTTCCTCCACCGGGCGGGAGACCGATCGGGGCGTGATGTTGTGTTCCCGATTGTACCCGATCTGTTTCTGTCGGCGGTAGTCCGACACGGCCAGGAATTTCTGAATACTTTGCGTTCGGACATCGGCATAGAGAATGACCCGTCCATTAATATGACGCGCCGCACGGCCCGCGGTCTGGATGAGACTGGTGGCACTTCGAAGATACCCCTCCTTGTCGGCGTCCAGGATGGCTACGAGCGAGACTTCCGGCAGGTCAAGCCCCTCGCGGAGCAGGTTGATACCAACCAGCACATCGAACTCCCCCTTGCGCAGAGCCCGCAAGATTTCCACCCGTTCAATGGCATCGATTTCGCTGTGCAAGTATCGGACCAGAATCCCAAGGTCCCGAAGGTAGTCGGTGAGTTCCTCAGCCGTGCGCTTGGTCAAGGTGGTAACCAGGACCCGTTCCCGTTGATCGACAGCCCTGCGAATTTCCTCCAGAAGATCATCAATCTGGCCGCGCAGCGGTTTGAGCGTGACTGCGGGATCGATGAGTCCGGTCGGCCGAACGATTTGTTCAATCACGTTCCGAGGGCCGGCCCATCCCATCTCCAGGGGACTCGGAGTGGCACTGACGTAGAGCGCCTGACCGACGAGTGAGCAGAACTCTTCGAAATTCAGCGGCCGATTGTCGAGGGCGCTCGGGAGGCGAAATCCATGCTCGACGAGCACCGTCTTGCGGGCGGTGTCGCCGGCATGCATTCCGCCGATCTGCGGCAAGGTCGCGTGGGATTCATCCACCACCAGCAGGTAATCTTCCGGGAAAAAATCGAGCAGCGTGGCGGGACGCGAACCGGGAGGGCGGGCCATGATGTGCCGCGAATAATTTTCGATCCCCGTGCAGAAGCCTAATTCCTGCATATGCTCGAGGTCGTATTCCGTGCGCATTTTTACCCGTTGTGCCTCGATCAGCTTGCCCTGCTTTTCAAACCAGGCGATCCGCTCAGTGAGTTCCTCGCGGATGGTCAGGATCGCCCGGCTGATTTTCTCCTGCGGCGTTGCAAACTGCTTGCTGGGAAAGATGTTCACCGCAGCAAGGGACTCGATAGCATCGCCTGTGAACGGATCAAACCGCGTGAAACGTTCAATCTCGTCCCCAAAGAACTCGATCCGAATGGCATCCTCGGTATAGGCCGGATGGAGCTCAACCACATCGCCGCGCACTCGGAACCGGCCGCGGGTGAGCTCATAATCGTTTCGCGAATACTGCAAATCCACAAGACGGACGAGGAGTTGTTCGCGGGTGACAGACTGTCCAATACGCAACGGGATCACCATCGATTCGTAATCCTCCTTGCTGCCAATGCCGTAGATGCACGAAACACTGGCGACCACCAGGACGTCGCGGCGCGCCAGCAGGCTGCTCATGGCCGACAGCCGGAGCCGCTCGATATCATCGTTCACCGCCGAATCCTTTTCGATGAATGTGTCGGTGCGCGGAATGTACGCCTCGGGTTGGTAGAAATCGAAATAGCTGACGAAATATTCGACGGCATTCTCCGGGAAAAAGCTTTTGAACTCGGAATAGAGCTGGGCCGCGAGCGTCTTGTTGTGGGAAATCACCAAGGTCGGGCGATTGACGCGGGCAATCGCATTGGCGATGGAAAAGGTCTTACCGGAGCCAGTCACACCGAGCAGCACCTGGTGCTTTTCCCGCTGCAAGAGTCCGGCGACGAGACGCTCGATGGCCGCCGGCTGATCGCCGGCGGGGGAGTACGAGCTGCGCAATTCAAATCGTGCGGACACCGCCCACACTTTGGACTAGCTCACCGCGGGGAACAATCGCCAAAGCGCTGCGTCCTGCCGTGGCGGTGCTTCTCAATCGTGGAATGACGACCGAGGCAGCCGAAGGAAGCAAAGAAGATTAAATTCGTCGTCCGAGGCATCTAGGAAGACGGTTCGAGGGATGCCGTTCGACTTCCGGTTGCCTAGCTTCCGCCCCCGGCCCATTCGTTGCGCCGGAAATTAAAAGGGAGAATATCAACTACTTCTGCGACCAGCCCCAGCGGGCCGAAAATGGCCAGAAGACCACTCCGGACCGGCCGATGACCATCTGCTGGGGGAAGTCCCCCTCACCCCAAGCCCGTGAGTCGTAGCTATTCACGGTATTGTCCCCAAACGTCATGAAGTGCCCGGGACGAATGGTAAACTCCCCTTCCCCGCGGAAATTATCCGTCGGTCCGGGAACACCAAAATACTTTGCCCACGCCACTCCATTCAGATGCCCTGAATACTGCGAGTCCCGGGGGGGCTGAGCGGGATCAAACGAATAGATCTTTTCAAACCCCGGGTCGTTGGTGTCAAGGCGACGGCCATTGATGGAGATGTGACGGTCGTTGCCGATGCTAATTCGTTCTCCACCGAGCCCGACCAGGCGCTTGATATAATGTGTGTCCGGCGTCAGGCCGGGATGATGTTCCGAGCGGAAGACGATGGTCTCGCCACGAATCGGCTTGCGGTAGTTGTAAATGACGCGATTGACGAATAAGTGGTCCCCCGTTTGCGTTCGGCACCGGATAATGGGGTCGCCGGGTTTAAAGACGCGAGGCGGCTTCGATCGGCCCACCCCTTCCATCACTTCGAGTAAACCAAGGTGGATCTCGGCGTTTTCATCGGGCGCACTCGATTGGTAAACCTGTCCATCGCTTCCCGCCCGGAACTGCAACTTCTTAAAGAGCTGCAAGGGACCCAGTTTCAGGGAGGGCTTCCGACTGAAGGAATAGGGGTCAATCGTCCCGGCGGATCGCGCGATCACCTCGTGATAACTGTAGCCGTGAATACAGTAATCAAAAACTCGCCGTGGAAAGGACGGCATTTTCCAGTCGGGCACGTCGCGGAAATCGACATGCGTGATGCCATTAAACGTGGGCTGGGCGGAGCCCGTTGGAATCACCATCGGCTGAAAGAAAAACGTGCGAAAAGCGATCGCCAACGATCCCGCCACGAGGATCGTGTCAATCCAGTCGCGGATTCCGACGAATGGATAAGGCCTTAAATATCTATTTGCTGCGGCCTCCAAGTCTGCCATGGCGGTCTCGAGACCCGATTTTCCCTCGCCGGTACGAATCGCAATGTGGAGACGGTCGAGACTGGCGGAAACTTCCGCGACGTTTTTCTCCGGCAGGATGTCCCGCTGATGGTTAAGGATTTTCAGAGCCTGTTCATGCAAGCCTCTCGCTTGCCGGAGCGTGCGCGAAAAAAGAGAACGAATGAACAGCATGAGATTCAGGGTAAAACAATCGGCAACACGAGGTCACTCACGATCCGAATACGATCAGCCGGTTTTGAGCACCTCGATGAACGCCTCCTGCGGAATGTCCACTGACCCGATGGCCTTCATTCGCTTCTTACCTTCCTTTTGCTTCTCGAGGAGTTTGCGCTTGCGGGAAATATCCCCGCCGTAACATTTGGCTGTCACGTCCTTACGCATGGCGCTGATCGTTTCGCGCGCGACAAACTTGCCGCCGACCGCCGCCTGGATGGCAATCTGGAACTGTTGACGAGGAATAACTTCCTTGAGTTTTGAAGCAAGGAGCCGACCCCTATTTTCAGCCTTACTACGATGCACCAAGCTAGAGAAGGCATCCATGACTTCGCCATTCACCATCATGTCCAACTTCGCCATGTCGCTGGCTTCGTACCCGATCGGCTCGTAATCCATCGAACCGTACCCTCGAGTCATTGATTTGATCCGGTCATGAAAATCGATGAGGATTTCATTCATCGGGATCTTGCAGGTGAGCATCACTCGCCGGGTATCGAGAGTCTCCGTCGTCTGTATAATGCCACGTTTCTCGGAAATCAGGGCCATCATGTCGCCAATGTTTGTCCCGGGGCAGATGACGAATGCCTTGACGATGGGCTCGAGGATTTCGTCGATATAGGTCACTTCGGGAAGGAAGGCGGGATTGTCCACTTCCTTCATCGTTCCATCGGTCAATTTAACTCGATACACCACGCTGGGATACGTCGCGATGATGTCCAAGTTAAACTCCCGTCGAAGCCTCTCCTGCACAATTTCCATATGGAGCAGACCGAGGAATCCACAACGAAATCCAAACCCGAGAGCCGCCGAACTCTCGGTTTGAAAGGTCAGCGCAGAATCATTCAGTTGCAGCTTGGCGATGCTCACCTTCAACTGCTCGTAGTCGCCGGTGTTGATCGGATAGATTCCGCTGAAGACCATCGGATGAATCTCTTTGAACCCGGGCAGCACGCCCGCTGGATTCTTCGAGTCCAGCACGGTATCGCCGACCTTCACTTCACGGGGCGACTTAATGTTGGCGGTCATGTAGCCGGTTTCACCCACTTCCAGCTTCGGGCGGGTATACGGCTTCGGATTAAAAGACCCGACCTCTTTAATTTCGACGGTTTTGCCCGAGTGCGGCATCTTGACCATCATTCCGGCGCGTAGTTCGCCATTAAACACCCGGACGAGAATCACAACGCCTTTGTAGGTGTCGAAATAGGAATCAAAAATCAACGCTTGCAGTGATCTTTCGCCGGTGGGCTTTGGCGGCGGAATCCGCGTGATGATCGCCTCGAGGATTTCTTCGATGCCGATACCCTCCTTGGCGCTCGTGAGAACCGCGTGCTCGGCGGGAATGGCAAGGATGTCTTCGAGTTGCTGTTTGGCCTGGGGAATATCGGCGTGGGGCAGATCAATCTTGTTGATGACTGGAATGATCTCCAGGTTTTGCTTCATCGCCAGGTGCAGGTTCGCAACGGTCTGGGCTTCCACCCCCTGGGCGGCGTCGACGATCAACAGCGCTCCTTCGCAAGCACTCAGACTGCGCGAGACCTCGTAGGCAAAATCCACGTGACCCGGAGTGTCGATGAGATTCAGCTCATACTTTTCACCATTCTTGGCCGTATAGTACATGGTGACAGGATGGGCCTTGATCGTAATGCCCCTCTCTTTCTCGAGGTCCATCGCGTCCAGGTGCTGCGCCTGCATGTCCCGGTCCGCAACTGTCCCCGTCCTCTGCAAGAGCCGGTCGGAGAGAGTCGTTTTCCCATGGTCAATATGCGCAATAATGCTGAAATTCCGAATATGTGCGACGTCCATCGTTTAAGACGGTCAGCATAGTCGGGGGAGCCGACATGGGAAGGGAAAAGGTGGAGGGGACGGTCTCAGACGATACTCACGGTATTCTGCAAATCACCGACTCCGGAAACTCCGATGGTCACAATATCGCCTTCGGCGAGGGTGAAGGAATCCGGCGGGACTACACCCGTTCCGGTCAGGAGAACCGCGCCACCGGGGAATTCCTGGCTCCGGAAGAGCCATCCGGCCAGTTCATCAAATCCTCGCTTAATGCGACCGACCGAGGTTTCCCCGCGGAAAACCTCGAAGCCAGCGCGTTCGATGCAGACCCGGACGATCCATTGGCGAACCTCTGCCTCCGTCACGCCGATGGTGACAAAGGGTCCCAAAGCACAGGAGGCGGTGTAGACTTTAGCCTGGGGCAGATACAGCAGGTTTTCGCCCTCAATGTCCCGTGAGCTCATGTCGTTGCCCGCGGTGTACCCGGCCACCTGTCCGCGGGAATTGAGAACGAGGGCTAGCTCCGGTTCTGGCACATTCCATTTGGCATCACGGCGGATGCCGACCCGGCCGAGGGGAGGCACGACCTTGCCGGGCTGTGACTTGAAGAACAGTTCAGGCCGTGGCGCATCGTACACTCGGTCGTAGGCGGTGGCACTGAATTCGGACTCCACCATCCGGGCGGCCTTACTTTGGAGATACGTTACGCCGGCCGCCCAAACTTCCTGCTGCTCCACCGGCGCGAGCAGGCGAATCTCATCCAAGGGTATCGCCCGGGGGTTCCGGGCGGCCCGTCGGGTCACTTCCGCGACCGGGTCTGACTTTTCGAGCAACTCGGTGAGCGACTCGACACCGACGGTCGAAAGATCGAGGACGGAGTGGGCACCTGAGAGAAGTCCCACGCAAGGCCAAGGAGACTGGGGAGATTGGAAGCGGCAGAGTTTCATGAAAGCAGTTCCCAGCGACGTCTAGTTCGGCTGGAGGAGGTTCGAGATTAATTGTTCGAGGCGACGCCCGTATTCAACGTAATTCGCCCGCAAGGTATCATCCTGCGCCTGAGAATTCGCATCGTGGAAGACGGCCACCATGTGCGGTTCGATGCTGATCGCACCCGAATAGCCGCGCGAGAAAGCATCCGCCAGGATCCGTCGGACGGCTGCCTCTCCCTCCCCCGGCCACGTGTAATCGGCGTCATTCTTAGCCGGCACCCACCGCGCGTCCTTGACGTGGATATGGACGGTGGCGTCTCTCACCTGGGTCCAGAACTCCCACGGATCCTGACGCGGCCACGGAAGGGGCTTCGTCCGATCCGCATTGAAAACAGGATTCGCCGTGTCGAAAACCCATTTCAAACCGGGAACCGCTTCCAGCAACCGCAGAGCATGCTTCCAGCTCATCCCGCCGTAATTCATGCAATTCTCGTGAACCGGTTGCATGCCAGCATCGAGAAAACGCCGGGTAATCTCGCGCATTCGGTAAAAACGCTCCGCCTCCATCTGATCTTCTTCGACCCGCGTTTTGTAACTCATAACCCGGACGAATTTCGTTCCCAGGCGCTGCATGCGAGGGATCGCGCGGTTTACCTCGGCCAGGGTAATTTCGAAGGGATCCTCGATCTTTTTCGCCCAGTTGCCGATCGTCGACGCGAAGCAGTAAACGCCGACACCCGCCGCTCCTAGTTGCCCGGCTGCGAGATCAAAGGCCGCGTCGGGGAGGTCATGAAGATTGGCTTTGGGAAAGCCGGGCACTTCGATGTTCCGCGCCTCAATATGTTGCCAGCCGAGCTCACGGGTCGCCTGGATCTGCGACGCAATGGAATTGCCCGCCTCGTCGCCAATACCGCACATGATGATCTTTTTCAAAGTCGGCCGTGTGCCGCGGAGGCGACCCGGGGAACACCCGTTTCACACCAACGCCCTTACGACGACCGTCCTCGTGACACCCGCCCCGGGGTTCAAGGCCGATTTTGAAAAAGGGGAAAAAGCCGCCGATCGGCGGCCTTTTCCACGAATCTGGAGCCGGCGCTCTACTTCTTCTTTTTCGCGATCTTGCGAACCTTGATCAGTTCCTTTTTCCGCTTAGAGTAGTTGGCCCGGCGCGCACGTTTCTGGATTTTGTTGGATTGTCTGCCCATAGAGGTGTTTGTTTTCGCGAGATGACTGACTCGCCGGCCAAAAACATGAGAACTTGCCTCCCCCGCTTCAACACCTTTTTGACTCCGATTCTCGGAGGGATCTTGATTTTCCTCCTCCTGGGGGCTCTCGGGACAGGCGGTGAAGCCGCCGAACCGACCGTCACGGCGGACCCAAAAGCCACAAAAAAAAAACCGGCCAAGAAGGAAAGGCATGAGCGCTCTTTATTTCGGATGCACCTGGAATCCGCTGAATTGCCCGGGCTTAGCACCGGCCGGATCAAGGTGCTGCGAAGTTCTCCGATGAATATGGTTGTGCAACGGGAGCAGTTCCTCGACGAGCGAGACGTCCAGCAGGCGCGGCTAATTTCAACTACGGACGGCGGCTTCATGATCGCCATCCAAATGAACACACACGGCCAATTGATGCTGCAGTTGGAGACCACGGCCAACCGGGGTAAGCGAATCGCCGTGTCGGCCACGTGGACCGAAGCCCGCTGGCTGGCAGCACCTCAGATCACCCGAACAATTGAAGACGGTATTTACATGTTCACCCCGGATTGCTCCCGGGAAGAAGCCGATCGAATTATTCGCGGACTCAACAATGTGGCGATCGAGGTCAAAAACCAGGTAAAGCCGGGCAAGAAAAAGAAGGTCGAGGAAGACGACGAGTCGATTAAACGGTTTGCGCCTGTCAAGTAAATGAACCGCAACGGCGTCCTTTTCGCTGCGCTCCTGGCATCCGCCGCCTTTCTCGGCAACGTTGGTGCCGCCCAACCCTTTCAATTGCCCACCGCGAACCGGGCGGTATTGGATTCGGCGGGAGGCGAGAAGGCCTTTACTGGAACCACAGGGCATCCGTGGATCAGCGGCACGTTTGGATGCGTCCGGTCCGGTGGGGGCAAATTCCATGAAGGACTCGACATCCGGTGTCTGCAACGCGATCGCCGCGGTGAACCGACCGATGCAATTCGGTCGACAGCGGACGGCACGGTGGCCTACGTCAACGCCCGATCGGCTCTTTCGAACTACGGGAACTACGTTGTGATTCGCCACCGCATCGAAGGACTTGAAATTTACTCCCTGTACGCCCATCTCAGCTCGATTCAGCCGGAGATCAAGCCCGGCCACACGGTGAAGTCAGGGGAACAAATCGCGATCATGGGGCGGACTTCAAACACCCGCGAAGTGATCAGCCGAGAACGGGCCCACGTGCATTTTGAAATCAATCTCGTGGTCAGCGATCGGTACAACGCGTGGCATGCGAAGACGATGCCGGAGAGTCGGAACGATCACGGTAACTTTAACGGGCGCAATCTGCTCGGGATAGATCCCTGGAAGTTGCTGCTGGATCAACAGCGTCTTGGAACGAATTTCAGTCTGGTCCGACACCTGCAAACGCAGCCGGAACTGTGTCGCGTGCTCATCCGGGCATCCGATTTTCCCTGGGTTCGCCGATACCGGGCGCTGCGCGAAAGGAATCCTGTCGCCGAGCGAGAGGGCATCGCGGGATATGAATTGGTGCTGACATTCAACGGCCTTCCGTGCCGCGTCATTCCGCGGGCCGCCTCTCAGATTCAAAGCCAGGCAAAGTACTCAATCGTTTCGGCCCGTTCGGAGGAACTTTCCGACCACCCCTGCGGCCACCTCCTCTTCAAGCGTGGACAAGTCTGGACGCTGCTGCCCGCCGGGGAACGCCTCCTGGATCTCTTGACCTTTTAGGCAATCTGAACATGCTTCTTTTCCTCAACATGACAGACCGCTACGTTCAGCGCGCCGGGACGGAGTTAGGTATCCCGGCCTGAGCAGACCCGACATAACATATACAATAAGAACATTTTATGGCACTACGATTGGGCGACGAGGCACCGAATTTCACGGCAGATACCACGGAAGGCCGCATCGATTTTCACCAATGGTTGGGGAATAGCTGGGGGATCCTGTTTTCACACCCCGCGGATTTCACGCCGGTATGCACCACGGAACTCGGCACGGTCGCAAACATGAAGGGTGAGTTCGAAAAACGGGGGGTAAAATGTATCGCAGTCAGTGTGGATCCGCTCGCCGCGCATATTGGCTGGATTAGCGACATCAACGAGACTCAGCGATGCACAATGAATTTTCCGATTATCGCCGATCCAAGCCGAACCGTGGCGACGTTGTATGACATGATTCACCCCAATGCAGACACCACGTTTACCGTCCGTTCCGTCTTCGTCATCGGCCCCGATCGAAAGGTTAAGCTGACCCTGACCTATCCCGCGGCCACGGGGCGGAATTTTCACGAAATCTTGCGCGTGATCGATTCGCTGCAACTGACCGCCCGCTACAAGGTGGCCACCCCGGCCAATTGGGAGAACGGCCAGGACTGCATTATCACGCCGGCGGTGAAGGATGCGGAAATTCCCGCCCTTTTTCCGAAGGGCTCGCGGCAAGTCAAACCGTACCTCCGCTACACACCGCAACCGAATCGGTGATCGGTAATCCCGTCGGATTCAAATGGGGGGGAAGAATCACTTCCCATGCTCCGCCTTCAGGTGCGCGGCCAGAACGTCTTCGCCAAAATCGTTATTCAGATCCCGCCAGACGGCGTGCACGTGGTTGGCCCCATTTTGCGTGTTATCGTACTCGAGGAGAAACGTACGGCCCTTGATCCGGTAATAGTGCTTGTCGCCTTTCTGCGTTCCACCGGCCCAGGCAAAAACGAGCTTTTCACCGGACTGCCGGTCCACTCGCAGCAGGATTGGCTCCGCCAGGTTTTCACGCAACCGCCCCACATATTCCGCCAGGATCCGGTCCACGATCCGCTGTTGACTCGGGATCATCTCGCTGACCCCGAGTCCCCGGTCATCCGCCAAGAGCGCCTTCCGATTCGCAGCCGTCAGGATATCGTCGGGTGCCTTGGTATCAATAATGGCGACCTTACGCTGCTCATCCGTGAGTGAGAGTACGAGCTCGCGGCCTAGGTCTTCCTCGGCACCGAGGACACGCACTCCGGCTCTCGGACCGGATCGGATCTCGCCCGGATTTGCCCCCAGGAACGACGGAGTCCCGGCCGCGAAGCGCCCATCGACAATCGTATGGTTGAAAGAGAGATGGTGACCTTCGACTCGCCAGCCCCACGTCCCTTTGGCGCTAGGAACTCCAAAGATTGAGAAATGGTACAATTCGGGGTCTCGTGAAAACCGACGCTGCGGTCCCTCCATTTCCTGCAATACCTGCTCCAGGCTCATGATCGTGGTCGCCTTTTGAAAACCACGAGCGCCGAGGCTGGTACTCATCAGCCCGTATGCCAGGTGCTTTTGAGCCGGTGACATGTCCTTCAATGTGAGTCCTTTTCGGTCTTTCGGAATGAAATGCCAGTTGAACCGCTCCGTGTCCTCCCACGGAAAGATCGCCTTTGCTTTCTGTTCGGGAGTTAACGATGCCAGGAGATTGCCGGCACAAACCGTCATTTCTTCCACGGACCCAGCCGCCGACCGCAAGCAGCCTAGGATCACGAGTAGCATCAGGTAATTTCGCATACCGCCTATGCTCACCGGATCCACCCACCTTCAGGCAATGAAAAATTTCGACTCGGTCGACGGGGGTTCAAAATGAGAAAACCGCAAATTAACGCGGATCGAATCTTATCCAGGCGGCGGAACGGAAATCCATCGGCGATTAACCGCAGTATTTCACCCATGAAACATGTCAGCACGGTTGCTCTTTAGGGGGCGCATAGGTTACATGGCTGCATGCGTTTCATCGGGAGTATCTTCGAAAAGTTGCAGCGCCATCCGAAACGGATCGTCTTCCCGGAAGGAACCGAACCGCGCGTGCTGCAGGCGGCCCGCCAATTTTACTCCCTGCGCTTGGGTGCGCCCATTCTGCTGGGCGACCGCACGGCGGTGAAGGCCGCCGCCGCGGACCTGAACGTCTCGCTGGATGGGTTGCGAATCATTAATCCAGCCGAAAGCCCGGATCTCGACAGTTTCGCCAAACGATTCGAAACGCTCCGCCGATCCAAAGGCGTCAATGCCGAAGAGGCCCGCAAGACGCTGTGCAATCCGAACTATTTCGGAGCCATGATGGTGGCGATGCGCCAGGCCGACGGGCTGGTCTCGGGCACGAATGAAAGTTCCGGAGGCGTGCTCCGCCCCTTGTTCCAGATCATCAAGGTTGCCCCGCAGGCAACCACCGCTTCGAGCTGCATGGTGATGGAGGTGGAAGACACCCGGTTCGGCGAACGGGGAGTGTTGTTCATGGGGGATTGCGGCGTCATCCCGGATCCCACGGTCGATCAATTGGCGGACATTGCCGTCTCGACCGCTCGGCTGTTTCGACAACTTACCGGAGCCCGACCGCGGGTGGCCTTGCTCTCATTTTCCACCAAAGGCAGTGCCACCCACCCGAGCATTGGTAAAGTCCAGGCGGCCACCGCCCTCGCCACTCAAAAAGCCCATACGGCAGGATTGGATGCGGATTTTGATGGCGAACTGCAGGTCGACGCGGCGCTGATTCCCGAAATCGCCGCCCGCAAAGTCCCGGAGAGCCAAGTCGCCGGCCGAGCCAATGTCCTGATTTTTCCCGACCTCAATTCCGGCAATATCGCCAGCAAACTCATCCAACACATTGCTCGCGCCAATGCCTATGGGCAGTTGCTACTGGGACTCGACCGGCCGGCTGCCGATGTGTCGCGCGGGTCAAGCCCCCACGATATCCTCGGCGTTACCGCACTCGTAGGATTGCAGAGCATCGACTACGATACCCTGTATCCGGGTGCCGGCCTAAAATTCCCGGGAGACCACCGATGAGCACGCCCGCCTCGCCCAACTTGCAGAACGGGAACACTCCACGCGTTTTCGTCGCGGCAACCCGTCAAAACGACGGCAAGACCACCATCTCGCTCGGCCTCTTGGGGGCTCTGCAGCAGCGCTATGGCCGGGTGGGCTACATCAAGCCGGTCGGACAGCGTTTTGTCGAAATCGATGAGCAAAAGATTGACGAGGACTCCGTGCTCATGGACCAGGTCTTCCGCCTCAACTGCCCCCTCGGAGCCATGAGCCCAATCGCCGTCGAACCCGACTTCACGCGCCGCTACCTGCAGGCCTCCAACTACGAAACACTCGTCCTCCGGATCCAAAAGGCATTCGACCGCGTCGCCTGGGAAAAGGACTTCGTGCTGTGCGAGGGGACGGGCCACGCCGGAGTCGGCTCCGTGTTTGACCTTTCGAATGCGGCCGTCGCCCGTTTACTCAATGCACGCGTCGTTATCGTAACCCAAGGCGGCATCGGCAAGCCCGTGGACGAAGTCGCGCTCAATCATGCCCTTTTCAAAAAAGAAGGAACCGAGGTCATCGGCGTCATCGTCAACAAGGTCCTCCCGGAAAAGATCGACTACATCCGAGAATTCGTCGGCCGCGGCCTCAAACGTCAGGGACTGCCGCTCCTCGGCGTCATTCCCTATCAACCGATGCTCTCCAGCCCGACGCTCAACCTGATCCACGAGGAGCTCAAGGCCGACCTCCTTAACCACACGGCGCAGGGCACGAACATCATGGATCGCTTTGTTCTCGGCGCCATGGCCCCTAGCCGGGCATTGCAATCGCTCCAGCCCGGCGTGCTGTTTGTCACCCCGGGAGATCGCGACGACCTTCTGCTCGCCGTGGCGGCGCACGCCCGCGAAAAACCGAACTGCCTGGCAGGGCTTGTCCTCTCCGATGACCTGCTTCCCGCGAATAGTGTCCTCGAACAACTTCGCCAGGTTCCCTTCCCGGTCCTGTCGGCCCGCGACGACAGCTATGGCGTTGCGTCCAAAGTCCACGATCTGATCGTCAAAATACGCCCCGGGGACACGGGCAAAATCAATCTCGTCCGCGACCTCGTTGCTCGACACGTCAACCTGGATCGAATCCTCGCGTCCATATAATCTAACTCCTAAAGCGAGTGGCAAATCTCGCCATGAACCGCCCCCCTTTCCCTGCCCTCTCCCCCCTCCGAGCCGGGGTGCGGAGGACGGTCTGAAAACCGTGTGAAAGTGCCGATTTGAAAACCGCACAGTGATTGAGGGGTATTTCCGAGATGGGCGAGGGCGACGCTGGGTTCGCCGCCCCCGCCGAGGTGCGGCCTTCTTTATTCGGGATTCTCGATCTG
>CAMAUY010000012.1 GCA_945861565.1 Akkermansia muciniphila | reverse complement strand
TTCTCCACCTTCGACCACTCGTTTCACCGCTAAGATGCGGATATGTTGAAGCGTTTTGTGATCCAATGTGCGCCCATCAATTTTCGACATGCAGTTGCTTAGCAGGATACATGCCAAGTGTAGTCTATGCTAAAGACTGATCAGTATGTACGGTGGAAAACACAAAACCGTAATTGGGCGATGGGGCGTAGGCCTGCGTCGGCGGCGTGGTGATATCGCCCGTGGCAATGCGCTTCCGGAGTGGGTTGGAGTATGGCCCCAGATTTTGCTGAGCCGCCACTGGGTCAAGCGGGCTGATTAAGAAATCAAACGCCCCAGCCTGGTAGCGCCCGAACGAGAAACCACCCGGCGTTTGTCCGCTGATACTGGCGATGACATCCCGCGAGACGCTGCCGAACCCACCACTATTCCATATGATTTGCGATGGTGCGCCTTGGGCCGACTGGACGATGTCCCCCGGATAACCCAGACCGTCTGCGGGCAGCGCAGCATCAAAGTTGGCCGCGAGCACTTTCTTGTTTGGGAAAGCGCCCGGAGCGTTGCTGGCGGCAACGGCGATCCCGCCTGCCGAAGGCGTGCTCGCCGGTGTCGGCGTCGGGCCGTAGTTATCGTAAGTCGAGGTGACTTTAGGCACTGGGTCGTTGATGTCGCCATTGTGCGCCACCGTGCTCAGTCCGACATAAACCGTCTTGGGGAAGTTTGTGCCGGCATGGACGACGCACATCAATTGCCAACCATTGGTGCTGCCTGGATTGGAGGCCGCGCCGACAGGAAAGTCCGTAGTGTTTGTGGTGGCGAAATAGCTCATCAACTTCTCGCCCGAACGTTGGATTCGGAGCCAACAATCCGGATACGTGGCATACCCCGCGATGGTCGAATCACCTCCATACTTCTGCATCCGGCCAGGCAGATCGTCCGTGGTGAGATCCGGCCGCATGCGACCGATAGTCTCGATCTCGCCATCCCGGCCCGCCGGAGCGAGCGGTGACGCATTGATTTGGAAATCCGCCGAGAGGACGGGATCAAGTGTCGTGCGAACCATGAGTGCGCCTTTGGCCGATTCCGGTTGGGTGGCCAGCGGGTCGCTGAGGACGACGTTCTTCACCTGGACCCGGATATCAAAATCACCCGTAACCTGCTGGTAAGCATAGGCGAAGGAGTAGGGTTGTCCGGGATCGGCATACGTATCACCCCCACCGGCAGTGATCGAGATGGAACCATCGCCGTTCGTCACCACCGTTGTGGGGATGGGGTTGTTGATGTTGGTGAGCGTCAGCCCCCATTGGATGGCAGTTTGTGCCTGGGCGGTGGCAAAAATCAGGCTCGACACTGCAATCGGTGCGAGTCGCGAGAATGCTTTTCGGGTGAAGGTTTGGTGAATGAGTTTTGGTTTCATGACTAGGTTTGCTTGATAGTTTGCGTTTTACCCGGTGCTCGAGTTATTGGTGCTGGAGCAACTTGACAGGATTTTCGATTTTTGACGCTCCGCCGTTAGTAATCGCAAACGCAACGAATACTAGCTTACATTAAAGAACTGCGATTCAAAACATAAAAAAAGGAAATTATTATCAAACTGACTTAGCTCACTAATCATCGAACTAATTCATAGTAGCAAAAAAGAAATATACGATAAATGCGACCTTAAAGCTGCTAATGTTTAATTTACAAGAATGTGATAAAACTGTCACAAGAGAATTGATAGCAGGAATTTGGTTTCTCCACGCTCCGCGGAAAGCGCCCAAACGCACCCGGACGGGTTGGCGACGGTTCTGCTGAGGAAACACTGCCCTGACCAAAGGCGCATCTCGAAGTTGTTGGAGACGGTAGCGGAAGCCGCGCTGCGGCGTCCCCGCACCGTTCAGGCGCGGCACGAACCGCGCCGCGGACCCTGTCCGCCCGCTGGACGCGGGCGGGGTTGTCGCAGCGCGACAACCTCTACCCAGTTCGGGATGCGCCCCTGACCAAAAGGTGCGCAACCTGGAGCTTGACTTTGGGTCGCGAGGGCCAGACTTTGAATACAACAAACCCAGTTTGAGAAGCAATCTTCCGTCACCGGCGGAGCGCTAGATGACCGTTCCAAATCGGTTTCACACCGTTTTATGACCGACTGTAATTCTTCCCGTGCGAAGCGCGGTTTTACTTTGATCGAGCTGCTCGTTGTCATCGCCATCATTGCCATTCTGGCCGGAATGCTTTTGCCCGCTCTGGGCAAAGCCAAGACCAAGGCAAACGGCATCAAATGCATGAACAACGGCAAGCAAATGATGCTGGCTTGGAGGCTTTACGCCGATGATAATGGGGGCTTGCTGGTTAAATCTCTCGATGGCGGACCGGAATCGGACAAACGGGCACTTCTGGTGACCGGCAGCGCATCCGGCTCTCCGACCAACACGATCGACAAGAGCCCGCTGATGGCTTACATGGGCAAAAGTCGCGAGGTGTGGAAATGCCCGTCAGATCCGACCACCCGGATCGAGGCGGGCCGAAAGGTTCCCACGGTTCGCAGTCAGTCGATGAGCCAGGTTTTTGATTCCGGCGGCTGGCTCCCCTCTCCTCCTTACAGAACCTACGGGCGCTTGGACCACATCCAGCTCCCGACCCAGACGTGGGTAATGGTGGACGAGCATCCCCTTAGCATCAATGACGCCGCCTGTGCGGTCCAGATTGTGAAGGCAGACGACAAGTCCGGAAATATCATCGACTTCCCGGCGTCGTATCATAACGGCGCGGCGGGTTATTCCTTTGCGGATGGCCATTCCGAAATTCATCAATGGAAAGGAAACAAGATGAAGTCCTTCGGCAAAGGCGGTAACACGGCACTCAATGTTCCGGCGGGTGATTCTTTGAATGATGTGAAATGGTTGTCGCGGAACACGACGGCGGGTCCGAATTTCCCCTGATGATAAAGTGACGGGGCCAGGCGGTTGGCTCGGTTTCATGAGCGGACTACCCGGTTACGTGGCGGGCACGTATCGTTGAGCGATCAGGGCAAGTCCGAAGCAAGCCGCGAACCAGAGTCCGTCGAACGGGGTTGGGTTGACGGCCAGCCAGTCCACGAGGCAAACGCCGGCGATCAGACCTCCCACCGTCTTCCCAATCTGAGGCGGTTGGAAGCGGCTGAAGCGGATGCACCGGATGGCCCAGGCGGCCACCACGGCGATGAGGATCCACGCATTGCGGCGCCATGCGCCCTGATTAGCCAGGTAGCCCAGCAGCACGGGCAGGGCGAGAAACAGGAATGGCCATCCGGGAATCGCCGGGTTCACCGTGCTTTCCCGACGGGCAACAAAACTGAGTCCGACAATCCAGCTCCCTAGCACGATGGCGCTCCACAGCGCCAATCCTGTGATGCCGTCGATCCCGGTCGCGGCGGCGGCAAGAAACAAGAGCACACGACAGGCGGCCATAATCACAGGAGACCAGGGCACTCGCTTATGGACGCCATCGTACCAGAGGATGGATCCCACCAGGCCGGCGGACAGCATCGCGGGCACGAGTCCAAGCATCGACAGCAACGCCCAGCCGAGAAGCAGTTGAATGGAGCCCAGCACCCATACCGTTGATTCGCGAATTTGCCCCTGCGGAATCGGGCGCGCCGAGCGATGTTGGCGGTCGTGGTCTGCGTCGAAGGCATCGTTCAGGTACATGCCACCCACATAGAGGAGGCTGGCACCGGGAATCAGAAACCACAACGGACGCGGATCACCGCCGCCGCCCAGCATCCAGCCCGCCAGGCAGTTGGTCCAAACGGTCGGCAGGTTGGAGACTCGCCCCAGGATCAGCAGCGTGCGCAGAAAGGAATCATTTGGCGTCGTCACACGATGACCGTACCGGTAATTGGATTGAAATGACAAATCTGCCCGAAAGCCCGTTCAGTAAACGATGCGGGGGAGGCCCCGAACCCGGTCAATTGCGACGTCCGCGGGATTTCATTGCTGCTGTCATCCGCGCCATACTGATCTCCGGTGGCGGCATTTTTTCCAGCCGCTCCAAAAGTTGGCTGCACGTATTCGCGGCCGGGGGCAAATGACGGAGGATCACTTTGGAAAACGAATCTTGATGGCCCTTCTGCTTTAACGAAGACAATAAACTATGGGCCTCGTCGGAAACGGCAATCGTCTTGTAGCCCATACGCAAATAATGCACGAACACTCTTGCCCGTCAATTTTCGGGTGGTGCATCCCGAAGTTGTTGGTAGCGGTTGTCGCGCTGCGACAACCCCGCCCGCGTCCAGCCGGCGGGACAGGGCCGCTACGCGGTTCGTGATGCGCCTTAACGGCGCGGGGACGCCGCAGCGCGGCGTCCGCTACCGTCTCCGACAACATCGGGATGCACCGTGTGGGGGCGATTCTTGATTTTCCCGGTGCCTTTTTGAGGTCTCGTCTCCCAGACTGCCGGGATGCCGTTGGTATGTCGCGAATTTAGAAATATCGCCCTGATGGGTTTTATGGGGACAGGAAAGACAACCGTGGGTCATCTGCTGTCGGAACTATTACAATTTGAATTAATCGATACCGACCGAGTGATCGAACAGCGGACTGGCAAACGGATTTCCGAGATATTTGCAGAAGAGGGGGAGGCCTCGTTCCGCAGGATCGAGTCCGAAGTCGTTCGCGAGTTGGAATCGGTCACGGGCAAGGTGATTTCAACGGGCGGCGGCACGGTGGTGAATCCGGTGAATCTGGAAAGCCTAAAAAAGCATTCGCTCCTCGCCTGTCTTTGGGCATCCCCGGAAACAGTTTACGAACGGGTCCGTCACCAGCAACACCGGCCCTTGCTGAACACGCCGGATCCACTCGCAAAAATTCGCGAACTGATGTTGGCGCGGGCTCCCTGGTACCGGGCGGCCGACATGATCGTGGGGGTGGATTTCCGTCATGCGACCGAAGTCGCCCGGCACGTGGCGAAAAGTTTTCGAGATGCCACCCGTCGGCATTGAGGGTGGGACGAGGAGTTCCGAAAGTGGTATCAACGAGTCCCAAGGAAGTCATTCAGGCCGAGGCCCGCCGATTGGGCTTTGATGTCTGTCGGATAACGACTGCGGCTCCGCCAGTCAGCGGCCCGCGGTTGCTGGAGGCCCTGGCCCAGGGCCGCCTGGGAGAAATGCAGTGGCTGGCGCGAAACGCTGAGAAGCGGGTGGATCTCGATCGGGTTCTCAGCGGAGTTCGCAGCGTCGTCATTCTCGCGGTGAACTATGGAGATCGAAGGGATGCGTTGGGCTCGCCCGGCCCGGCGGCGACCGTCATCCCCGGGGCTTGCCCGGCGGAGGGTGTGATTGCCCGCTACGCCCGGTATGACGATTACCACGACCTGTTGGGTGGGGCGCTGATCGAGTTGACGGCGGTGGTGAACGCGTTGGGCGTGGGCACTCGATCTCTGTGGTATGTGGATACTGGACCGGTGCTCGAGCGCGATCTGGCCCAACGGGCGGGAGTCGGATTCGTGGGTAAGCATACCAATCTGATCAGCCGCCAGATGGGGAACTGGTTCTTTCTCGCGGAGATCCTGACCACCCTCGAGCTCGAACCGGATCTGGCGGAGCCGAATCGGTGCGGGTCCTGTACACGATGTCTGACGGCATGTCCCACTGGGGCGTTGCCCGCCCCGTTCACCCTGGACTCCCGTCGGTGCATTTCGTACCTCACGATCGAGCTGAAGGGCTCGATTCCCCTCGAATTGCGTCCGTTGATCGGCAACCGGATTTACGGATGTGACGATTGCCTGGCGGTTTGCCCGTGGAATCGTTTCGCGCGGGAGGCCTCGCTGCTTGGAGCTCACCGGCGGGAGGATTTGGAACAACCCGTCCTTCGCGACCTTCTGCGCCTGGACGATGCGGAATTCAAACGTCGGTTTGCCGGAACTCCGATCTTGCGTACGCGCCGTCGCGGATTGCTGCGCAATGTCTGCGTCGCGTTGGGAAATGTGGGGGGAGTCGAGGCATTGCCTGACCTCGAGGGAGCGGCAGCGGATTCCGAGCCATTGATTGTCGAGCACGCGGTCTGGGCGATCGGACGAATCCTGGAACGGCAGCGACGTTGACACGTTGGCTGCTGCAGAGAAGCCGCTGGAGATCGATGGAGATCTGACCGAAAGAATTAGCCCGCAGTCGGTGCCAGCTTGAAAAGAGTCTCGCCGGCCTTTGGAACCAGCAATACACCTTCCGCCTCGCGACCGGCATAATCTTCCGGTTGGATCGTCCGCCAATCGCGATAGCCGAGATTGATTTCGCGACACACCGATTCGGGGATTCCGGTCGCCAACGTGACGCGAGCCCGCGGGTGTTCGATTCCGTTGTCATACGTGCCCCCACCAAAGACATGGGTGCTGTGGCCCAGGACGCCCCACGGGAAATCTTTGAATTTGTCCCATTGTTTCGAGAAATACTCGCGGCAGTGGTAGCCAATTTGTCGAATCAACCGGCCGTGAGTCACGCTGATCTCGTGCATGTGCGGAGCGTAGATAATTAATTCCCCGCCCGCCGCCAGGACGGGTTCCAGCTTGTACATGCACTTTCCCCCGACCCACAACTCGTCATACATGGGGGGGGCGCAGGATAAAATGGTGTGAAACGGCTTATCTTTCCATTCGATGTGGGTGGCGGCGGAAAGATCGGATGCCTGATCCCAGGCGGATTCGGGTGTGCCGAAAAACAATCCCGCCATCCCGGAGCCCTTCACCACGATGGCGAAACAGCGCTTGCGAACGGGCACCATGGCCCCGACGCGGTCCACCACTCGGCGCACGGGGGTCCATTTGTTTCCGATGATTCCCACGTTGCTGATCACCGCACCCAGCCAATGGAAAAAATTCAAAATCTCCGGCCCACTGACCCCGGGAAAAAGGTACTTGTTGCCGCCGCTGAATCCGATGATCTCGTGAGGAAAAACCGGGCCGATAATGATCAATTCGTCGTAGTCCAGCACTCGCCGATTCACCGTCACAACGACGTCCATTGAGAATCGGCCGTCCGACAATTTTTCGATCTCCGCCGCCGGCAGAGTGCCCAACGTGTGGAGTGCCGCCGGGTTGTCCCATTCATGGTTAAAGAACCCCACGTTCTGGTACCGGGACTTCCGCTCGGTCATGGAAATCTCCAAACGCTCGCAAATGGCCTCCTCGCTCATCGGCGGATGGGTTCCCAACGCGACAAGAATGTCGAGCTTGGCAACCGCGGATCCAATCCGGTCGAAGACCGACTTAAACAGCAGGCCGACCGGTGCGGTTCGGGTGCTATCGGGAATGATCAGCAGGATGCGGCGCCCCTCGTAGGCAGGCAATGGAAGCGCCTCGGCCACGAGGGATTGAACCGCTGGTTCGGTGACCAGACCGTTGGGACCGGTGCCGGCGTCGAGGGCTTTTTTCTCGATATTCATGCGAAAACGGCTGAATCAATCTTCGGCAGGGCGGGAGGATTAAATGGTTTGCGACAGGAAACCCCCGTCAACTCGGAGATCACTTCCCGTCACAAAAGAACTGGCCTTGGCGCTCGCCAGGAATACGACTGCTCCGATCAATTCGTGTGCTTCACCGAACCGACCCATCGGGGTGTGTCCCAAAATGGCTTGCGCTCGCGCGGTGGGTTGCCCGTTCTCCTGGAATAGAAGACGGCGATTTTGCTCGGCAGGAAAGAAGCCGGGCGTGATCGAGTTGACGCGTACTCCCCGGGGTGCCCATTCCCGGGCGAGGAATTGTGTCAGGCTCAGGACGGCCGCTTTGGCGGCGGAATAGGCGACCACGCGTGACAGCGGGACATGAGCAGAGACGCTGGCAACGTTGATGATACTCCCATGACCGCGCTCGCAGAAGGCCGGACCGAAGACCTGGCAAGGCAGCAGGACACCCCCGACCAGATTCAGATCGAAATTTGCTCGCCAAGCATCCAACGGCACCTGCTCGAACTTTTGCTCCGCCGTCACCGTGGTTCGTGGATCATTCCCGCCGGCGGCGTTGAGTAAGACGGTGGGAGCGCCGAGTTCTGCGTTGATGTCCGCGGCAATCTTTTCCAACTGGACCCTGTCGAGGGCATCGGCGGAAAAAAACTCCGAGCGTCCGCCGGCTGCCCGGATGGCGGCGACCCGGGCCGTGCCCCGTTCGGCGTTGCGCCCGACCACGGCGACCGCAGCACCCGCTTTGGCAAGGCCTTCGGCCATTGCTCCGCCGAGGACTCCGGTGCCGCCGATCACCACCGCGACGTCCTCTTTCAGGGAAAACATGTTCATGCTGATTTGGGGGACAGTAGGCGGTTATGCGGATCACTGTTCCCGCACCGTCGTCCGCTCGGCGAGCCAAAGCATGTCGAGATTGCCGGGAGAAGGGCCACTGGCAAACCCGGAGAAATTTTGACTGTTACGGAAGGGCGGCCGCGTCCGAGGGTCGACCCAGCGGTGAATCTCGGAATGACCATCCGCAAATGACAACCCGCCCGCACCGCCATGAGTGCCTGCGGGGTAATCAATAATCTTGGCCTTGGATATGTTCTCCGCATCGGTCCACACGACGGCAAAATCGCCGTAATTGATCCCGTCCGGATGTTCATCGATGAAGACAAAGAGTTGGGACGGCGACCCGAGGTTGAGGTCGCTCGTTTTGCGGAAGATTTTGAACTTCGCGCCTTTCGGATAGAAACCTGAGGTACGCGAGTGGTTCAGCCAGTCGTCTGTCGAGTTCATTGCTTGACTCATGCTCAGGCTTCGAACGCGCGGGCGGGCTGCACCGCCAATCCGGACCGTGCTTCGGTCCGCGGGACACTTGTATATACCTGCCGCCCCGGCGGTAAACGGGGCAAGTTTGGCGTGCTTGGGGTCGGTGAGATAGAGTGTGTTGGTATTGTCGGGATTCCCCCCGTTGTAATCAAGGATCCCCTTCACCCACCCGGCCGAGGTTGTATCCAGGGCGTTATAAACAAGATTCTCCTGGAAGTCGCCAGCGTAAAGGATCCATGCCAACTGGAGCTGCTTCATGTTGGACATGCACGCTATCCCGTGCGCCTTCTGCTTTGCCCGCCCCAGCGCGGGCAGCAACATCCCGGCCAGAATCGCGATGATCGCGATAACCACGAGCAACTCGATCAGCGTGAAGGCGGGTCCGGCCCGGAAGGTTCCACGGTTCGACAGACGCCCCGAGGCCCCACGCCCAGATTCTGCCGGGCGCCATCCACTCATTTCGCGAGCGTTGCAAGGCTTGAGAACGGGAGTGTTACCGTCGGATTTCATGGCCACGAATCTACTCCGGAATCTTGGGATTCCGCAATGGAAGGTTTGGAGAACGGAGTGGGCGGAAAGGGGGGGAGTTGGTGTTTGGGGTGCAGGGGCGACCTGTGTCGCGAGATGCGGCGAAATCAGACAGGGATGGGGCAGGGATCCTCGAAGGAGCCGCTCCGGCTCGGTGAAAGCGGAGTCTTAGCTTGCGGTTCCCATCGAGAATCCGGGAGGGTGTGGGGCTTCTTCCATGCATACGCCTTTGTTCCACTTCACCCTCGCTGTGGTGGCCGCCACCCAACTAGTGGGGGCGTCTCCCCGCGGTTTCTCGACCCAGGAATCCGTGGGGCGCCGTTCGGCCGGCCGTGTGGTGACGCCGGTCAATCAGGTTGTGACCCCCACCGGACGCCAGGTCGACCTGCCGGGCATGCGACCGCAGGCGATGGCATTATCGCCGAACGGACAGCTTCTGGTGGTTTCGGGGAAGACCGCAGAGTTGGTGGTGTTGAATCCCGAAACGGGCGCAATCCGGCAGACAGTGAGTTTGCCCAATGACAAGCGGAACGAGCCGAATCCCTCGGTGGTATCCCCCAACATCCTGCAGCCGGACAAGGAAGGGCAGTTGAGTTTCACCGGGCTGATCTTTTCCCCGGACGGACGCCGGATTTACCTCAGCAATGTGAAGGGATCGATCAAGGTCTTTGAGGTGGCAGCGAACGGCGCGGTGTCGGGGTCTTTTTCGATACCGTTGCCGCTCGCGAACGCACCGCGGCGCAAGGAGGAGATTCCCTCGGGTCTGGCCGTCTCGCCGGACGGAACCCGGTTGTACGTGTGTTTCAATCTGTCGAATCGCCTGGCCGAGTTGGAGGCGTCCACCGGACGCGTCCTGAGGACATTTGACGTCGGTGTGGCACCTTATGACGTCGTCCTTGTGGGGGATCGCGCCTTTGTTTCGAATTGGGGTGGGCGACGTCCCGAATCGGATGATGTGACGGGTCCGGCGGGGCGTGGGATGACGGTTCGAGTAGACCCGGTACGGTATATCGCGAACGAGGGTTCGGTTTCGGTGATTGATCTGAAGTCTGGCACCGTTCGTGGTGAAATCCTGACCGGGTTGCATGCGAGTGGCCTCGCCGTATCTCCGGAGGGTCAGTATGTGGTTTGTGCGAATGCCGGGGCCGATACGTTGAGTGCGATCAGTACGCGCAGTGAAACCGTCGTGGAGACGATCTGGGTAAAGGCGAAGCCGTCGGATATTTTCGGAGCATCCCCGAATGCCGTGACCTTCGATCCAAAAGGCCGCCGGCTTTACGTCGCGAACGGCACGCAGAACGCGATTGCGGTGATCCGGTTCGAACCCCGCGATCGCGAATCCCGGCTGGAAGGGCTGATTCCGGTTGGATGGTTTCCGGGTGTCGTCCTGCACGATGCTCGGCGAAAGCAGCTGCTCGTCGCCAACATCAAGGGAATTGGGGACAAGTTCGGGAAGGGTGAAAATAGGACGCCCGGGTTCAACTCGCATCAGTATTATGGGTCGGTATCCATCCTCCCGATTCCTTCCAAACGGGATTTGCCCCGGTTTTCAGAGGTGGTCGATCGCAACCTCCGCCGCGAAGCCATCCAAAATAGCCAGCTTTCACCACGGCCGGGTCAACCGCCTCGCCCCGTGCCGGAGCGGATTGGCGAGCCGAGCGTCTTCAAGCATGTCGTTTATATCATCAAAGAAAACCGTACCTACGATCAGGTGTTTGGGGATGTGGCGAGTGGGAATGGCGATCCGCGGCTGTGCATTTTTGGCGAGCACGTCACTCCCAATCTGCATCGATTGGTTAAGGAATTCGTCTTGCTCGATAACACCTACTGCGCAGGAATTCTGAGTGCGGATGGCCATCAATGGTCGACGACGGCCTTTTCGACGGACTACATGGAGCGGAGTTTTGCGGGGTTCCCACGCAGTTACCCGGACGGAATGGGTGAGGATGAAAGCGACGCCCTGGCCTATTCTCCGGGCGGATTCATTTGGGACAATGCGTTGAAGCACGGCAAAAGCCTGCGAGATTACGGCGAGTTTGCGGCTCCGGAGGTGCGCTGGCGGGATTCCAAAGGGAAAGGTTCCCCGAAGTTTCTAGATTGTTACCGGACGTGGATGGGGGAGACTAATTCTGTCGTATTTGCGAGCAGTCCCATGGTGGAGTCCCTGCGACCCTATATGCCGACCGCCTATGTCGGATGGGACATGGCGGTGCCGGATCAGTATCGGGCGGACTTTTTTATCAAGGAACTGAAGGAGTTCGAGGCCCGTGGGGAATTTCCAAATCTGGTGCTGATCTGTCTACCGAACGATCATACCAGCGGAACGAGCAAGGATTCGCCGACGCCGGCGGCGCAGGTGGCGGACAACGATCTGGCGATGGGACGGATCATCGAAGCGTTGTCGCATAGCCGCTTCTGGCCCGAGACCGCGGTCTTCGCAATTGAGGATGATCCACAGGCGGGCTGGGATCATGTGAGCGGGTACCGCACCACGGCGTTCTGCATTAGTCCCTACACCAAACGGGGAGCGGTCGTGAGCACTCAGTACAACACCACGAGCCTGTTGCGAACGATCGAGCAGATCCTGGGACTGCCCCCGATGAACCAGTTTGACGCCAGCGCCACACCGATGTTCGACTGCTTCCAGGCAACGGCGGATCTGCGTCCGTATGTGGCGCTGCCTGCCAATATCCCATTGGACCAGATGAACCCGGATCCAAAAGCGGTTGCAGACCCGGTGTTAAGGCGGGACGCTATCGTCTCCAGTCGGTTGAACCTGAAGAAGCCGGATGCCTGCCCGGAGGACGTGTTGAACCGGATTTTGTGGCGAGCTGTGCGGGGGGTGGCCGATCCGTATCCCGAGTGGGCGGTGATGAAGTCCGAAGACGATGACGATTAATTCGGGTGAACGCGGGGCTGGAAGGTGATTTAGGGGAAGGCTGTGTTCGTTGCGACTTGGGTGGCACGCGTTTACTTCAAAACACTATTTGACACCAGGGGTGCGGGTCTGCTTCCTTCTCACCTCATTTTCGAGTACGACCTTTTGAGTTTTATTTTTGGATTTAATATTTTTGGATTTAATTTATGTACGCTGTTTTGGAAACGGGCGGCAAACAGTACCGGGTAGCCGCCGGTGACACTTTGCAAATCGAGCATCTGGAGGCGGAGCCGGGGAGCTTGTTCACATTTGACCGGGTCCTTTTGATCAACAATGACGGAAAAGTTTCCGTTGGAGCCCCCACCGTGACGTCGGCACGGGTGGTGGCGGATGTGGTCAGCCACATACGCGGTGAAAAGAAGACGATTTGGAAGATGCGCCGCCGTAAGGGGTATCACAAGAAGCAGGGACATCGTCAGGAATTGACGGTGGTGAAGATCAAGGAAATCACCGTCTGATTGGGAGATGGCAACCGATTCGGCAGGCGAACCACACGAAAAATTAACGAGATCATTTTATGGCACATAAGAAGGGTCAGGGAAGTGTACGTAACGGCCGCGACAGCATCAGCAAGCGATTGGGGGTTAAAGCATTCGGCAGTGAGTTGGTCACGGCTGGGAGCATCATTGTCCGCCAACGTGGCTCCAAGTTTCACGCCGGAACGAATGTAGGGATTGGGCGTGACTGGACTCTGTTCGCGCTGGTGGATGGGCGTGTCAAGTTCGACAAGTTTGTTCGAAAAGTCAGTATTGTGGCGGAAGCCGCCCAGAACTAACTCGGGTTCGCCAGTATGTTTTCTTAAGGGCGAGGCCGGTGGCCTCGCCTTTTTTTTATTCGGGAATTTTTTGAGCACAGAGGATCGACCTTGAATGAGGGGGGCGCCCTGGGAGTGAAATCAGACAACGATGTTCGTCGACGAAATCAAGGTGTTCGCGCAGGCGGGACACGGAGGGAAAGGCTGTGTAGCCTTTCTGCGCGAGACGTTTCGCCCGAAAGGCGGCCCGTCGGGAGGCAATGGAGGGCGTGGGGGCGATATTATCCTCGAGGCGGATCATGATCTCAACAATCTGATCCATCAATTCTACCAGGCACGGCTCATTGCCGGCAGCGGCACGGGTGGGATGGGGAAGGGGATGGACGGTCCGGCGGGCAAGGATCTCATTGTTAAGGTGCCTTGCGGAACGTTGGTTTGGCAGATCGAAGGCAGACCTCCGACGCCGGTGCGCGCCAAACCCTTTGAAACCAAAGAAGAGGAAGAGGAAGAGGAAGAGGAGGACGACGTTGCGGAACTGGATGACTCGAGGATCCCCTTGGCGATTTCCGAGCGGGCAATGATCCGACGATCAGCCGGTGTCAATGCGTTGGAGGTAGATCTGGTGGCGGAAGCGGACCAAGCCCGAGCCGAAGCCCAGTTGAAAGCTGGGCCCGTGCGGAAAGGGGAATTGGTGGTTGATCTCATCGAGCATGGCCAGCGGTTCATTCTGTGCAAAGGAGGGCGAGGCGGGTTAGGAAATCGGAATTTTGCCACGTCACGGCGGCAAACTCCCCGTTTCGCGCAACCGGGGGAGTCCGGAGGCGAAGGGGAGTTTCTCTTCGAGCTGCGGATCATGGCCGAGATCGGCATTGTCGGGTATCCGAACGCTGGGAAGTCGACGTTGTTGGCCGCGATTTCCAAGGCACGTCCCCGAATTGCCGCGTACCCCTTTACAACCCTGACGCCACAGATTGGGATCATTGAATATCCGGATTGGCATCGACTCACCGCGTGCGATGTGCCGGGTTTAATCGCCGGCGCGCACCAAAATGTAGGTCTAGGACATGCATTCTTGAGGCATGTAGCACGGTGCCGGGTGCTGGTGATTCTGCTCGATATGGCGGGCACCGATAACCGGCTGCCGTGGGATGACTACCGGAGTTTGCTGGAGGAACTGGAGCTGTACGATCCGGCGATGCTCGACAAACCGCGATTGGTGGTGGCCAACAAGATGGATGAGCCTGCCGCAGTGGACAATTTGAAAACGTTCAAGCGCAAAGTCCGCAAGACGCCCATCCTGGAAATTTCGGCCGCCTTCGATCTGGGCATTCCGGAGTTCTTGCAGGCGATCCGGAAGACGGTTGAATCGAGCAAAACCTCCTGAGGAGTCGACGGGGTGGATGCGGCCGGTTCCGACTCGCAGTTTAGACTCGCTTTGGTGACGCCAGCGCGTGACGACCGGATTCGTGGAGGTAGGTCAGGGCCAGGGCCAGGGCATCCGCTGCATCGGAGTCCGGGATCGTTGGTAGATTCAGCATCCGTTGGACCATTTTTGCGACGGCGGATTTTTGGGCTCCCCCGAATCCGACGACCGCCTGTTTCACTTTGCGGGGAGCTAGTTCGAAGATGGGCACACCGGATTCCGCGACCGCCGCAAGGGCGGCGCCGCGGGCCTCGCCCATAATGAGGGCCGTCTGGATATTCTGCGCAAAAAAGAGACCTTCGATCGCGCACACTTCCGCACCATGCTGACGGGTGACATCCCGCAACGTTTGCAGGATGTGGAGCAGGCAACGGGATCGTTCCCATCGGGCGGGGCACCGAATCGTGCCGAACGCGAGGGCTTGATGTTGAGGGCGCCCGTAGCGGACGACTCCCCAGCCGGTGCCGCGGAGAGACGGGTCGACTCCGAGGACCGCGCCGGCAAAGACAGGAGTCGTTTCACGGATTCGATCCGGTTCCGCCCCGTTTTTTCCGCGCCCTGCCAAGCGTTGCTGAATGGCCGCGAATTGTTTTGGGGAAATGGCCATTTCTACACGACTTGCCCCGGTTTCTGTCCGCGCAGTAGTTTTCGGTAGGTAGCGAGAGCCAGGAGGGGCCAGGAGTTCCGGTAAATGTCATACTTGAGGTAAAAGACCTTGGGAAAGCCGGTGCCCGTTATCTCGTCCTCGGTCCAGGATCCATCCTCATTCTGATTTTTGACCAGCCAATCGACCCCTCGCCGCAGCCAGGCATCGTTGGGATCGCCCATGGCGCACAAGCCCATGACGGCCCAGGCAGTCTGCGACGGAGTCGTCGGCCCGGCCCCCTTAAAGACGGGATCGTCGTAGGTGTTGCACCGTTCGCCCCAGCCGCCTCCCGGAAGTTGCACCGACCGCAGCCAGTCACGCCCTTTCACGAGCCAGGGTTGATTCATATCGACGCGCTGCGCGTTCATGCCACGCAGGACCTGCCAGGTCCCGTAGATATAGTTCACTCCCCAACGCCCGTACCAAGATCCATCCGGTTCCTGCTGCTTTTGAAGATACCGGATCGCCAATTGAATTTGCGGGTCATCGGACAACTGACCTTCGTAGCCGAGCAGTTCGAGAATTCGTGCGGTGATGTCGGCGCATTCCGGATCGAGCATCGCGTTGTGGTCTGCAAACGGGACTTTCTCCAGAATATTCTTGGTGCAATCTTTGTCGAATGCCGCCCAGCCGCCGTCGCGACATTGAAAGGTCAACATCCAGCGGAGAGCCCGCCGAAAACATTCATCCCGCCGTTGGACGTCGTCGGTGGGTATTTGGCGCAGTGCCAACAGGACCATCGCGGTGTCATCCACATCCGGGTTCCACTTGTTATTATACTCAAAGACCCATCCACTGGGCTCGACCCGGGTGGGATTCTTGTGTTGCCAGTCGCCCCGAAAACGGATCTCGCGATTCAGGAGCCAGTTGGCCGCGCTCTTCATTCGTGGATGATCTGAAGGCACCCCCGACTCGCGAAGACACATGGTGACGATTGCGGTGTCCCAGACGGGTGAAAAGCAAGGTTCGATGCGCAGGGAATCCGCGGTATGGTGTTCGAGTTTTTTCAGCTCCCGATGGGCGCGCAGCACCTGTGGATGATCGTCCGGGTAACCCAGCGCGATCAACGCGATCAGCGCGTTCAGCATGGCTGGAAAAATCGCAGCCAGGCCGTCGCTTCCCTCGAACCGTTCGATCATCCACGCTTCCGCCTTGCGCAAAGCCCGACGCCGGAAGGGATGCAACCGATGGCGGGCGAAGCGCTCGGCGAGCTTATGTAGTTTGTCGAGCCAGAGAAAGCCGTTGCGAACCGAGAAATCGAAATACCGGGGTCGCAGGGACTCGGTGAGCTCCCATTTACCGTTCGGGTAGAGTTCATCGAGTGTCAGGCCGTTCTTCAGCGGGCGGGTGGGGCGGAAATGATTGATGATGGCGAGCGGTATGAGCATCGCACGGGACCAATTGCTCATCTCCCAAAAATTCACGTGGAACCATTTCCCGATGAGCAGGATTTCACACGGGATCGTGGGGACGTGGTTCCAACCCACCAGGCCGAGGAGGGCGAGGTAGAGCTTCGAAAAAGTGTTCATCCGTGGCACCCCGCCGAGCGAGCGGGTGATTTCGCGTGCCTTCAACATGCGGGGCTCGGTGGTGGGAACGCCGGCGAGCTTCAAAGCCAGGTAGGCCTTTACGGTTGCATTCACCTCGGCCGGCCCATGCGGATAAATATTCCAACCGCCTTCCGGAAGCTGCCGATCGAAAAGATGCTGAACGGCCTTCCGCTCCCAATCCCGGTCGACCACTCCCCACCAGTGATAAAAGGCCACTATGTCCGCAACCAGCGTCGCGTCGGCAAAGAGTTCGCCCACCCAGAAGCCATCGGGCTTCTGTTCGGAAAGAAGAAACGCTTGCGACCGCGTGATCGCTTCATCGACGAGAGTGGAACCGAGCTGAGCGGGCGCTGCCGCTGGGGCTACCTTTGATCCCGGCGGCGATATCGGAGACATGGACATCGTCGTGGAGTTTGCGATGTAGACGAAGGGTGTAAAGAGGGTTTTCACACCGGACCACTCCTGTTAGGGTGGTCCCGCATGCTGCTTGAGTTTACCAAGATGTCGGGTGCCGGGAACGATTTCATCCTGTTTGACAATCGAGCTGGGAAAATTGCCTTCACGCGCGATCAGGTCGCCCGTCTCTGTCACCGCCAGTTCGGCATCGGTGCCGATGGCATCATCCTGCTCGTGCCCGCCCGATCCGGAAAAGCGGATTGGGCGTGGCAATTCTACAATTCGGATGGATCGGACGCTGAGATGTGCGGCAATGGGGCGCGTTGCTTCGCCCGGTTTATTGAGAAAAAGACCGGTGCCACGGGACGGACATCGTTTGACACGGTGGCCGGGGTGATTGGGGCCGAGTTTGCCGGGGAAAATGTAACCGTGAATCTGACTTCCCCGCAGGGCCTGCGCTTGCGTGAGACCGTTGCAACGAGCGCTGGGCAGATCGAGGTCAGTTCCCTTAACACCGGTGTCCCGCATGCCGTCGTATTCGTTCCCGATGCCGACCGCGCCATGGTGCAGTCCCTTGGTTCTGAACTTCGGCATCATGCACACTTCAAACCTCGCGGTACTAATGTGAACTTTGTTCAGATCAAGGGCCCTGGATTTATTCGTGTCCGAACCTACGAGCGGGGTGTCGAAGGGGAAACACTGGCATGTGGGACCGGAGTCACGGCAAGTGCGATCCTCAGTGCCGTGCTCCATGGATTTCGTTCGCCCGTCCGGGTGCAGGTGCAAGGGGGTGATGAACTGCAGGTTTCATTTCGGGAGGCGGGCGGCCAGTTCTCCGATGTGAAGCTAGGCGGGCCGGCCACATTTGTGTTCGAAGGGCGGATCGTCCTGGAACATCCCTGAACCCACTTCATGTCAAACCTTGGGTCGGATTCCCCGAAAATCCGGTGGATGAACGCGGTGCGACATGCGGTCGGCTCGCTGACCCTGATCAAGGTAACCGTTTCCGGGACTTGGCCGTCGGTACCGACATTACGCCGAGTGCTGGGCCGGCTCGTTGACCTCAAAGCTGGGACTCGGATTTCCCTCGTGTTTCGCCATGACACACGGGACGTCACCCAGAATTTTGAATTGAGCGAGGGGCTTGCCGAATTGAGTCGATGGTTGGAGTCCGGAGCCGCGTCGGGTTTTCTGCGCTCCACCGATGCCGAGTGGGAATTGAACGGTGCGGCGGACGGGCCGGGACGGTTGCGGGAGATGCCGCGGCCGCGGGATTTGAGCGTCCTGGGTGTCCATCGAACGCATGATCGGGTGCGGAATCGCACCGTCGCGCTCGGTGGATCCTCGTGGCTGCGAGATCTGGGCGTCACCACGCCCGACGGGTCGGTCTGTGCGGGGAAAGAGGCGAAGTTTCGCCAGATCCACCACTTTGTTGAAGTGCTTGGGGCGTTGTTGAATGAATTGCAGCCGGTTTCGGACGGTTCCGTGCGAACGCTGATCGATATGGGATGCGGCAAGGGCTATCTGACCTTTGCCGCGGCGGAGTATCTGCGGAAACCGGGCATGGGGCAGTGGACGATCCGGGGCATTGAGCAGCGACCGGAGTTGGTCGAACGTTCGAATCGTGCCGCGTTGACGGCCGGCTCTACAAATTTGGTCTTTGAACTTGGGAATATTCAGGATGTCGTGCTTGCGTCGGTGGATGTGTTGGTTGCCTTGCACGCTTGCGACACAGCCACCGATGATGCCCTGGCGCGGGGCATTGACGCGGGGGCGCGACTTTTATTGGTCTCGCCGTGCTGTCATAAGGAGGTGCGCCCACAGATGAAGCCGCCGCCGGTCCTGGAGCCCGTGCTGCGACACGGCATCTGGCGCGAGCGACAGGCCGAATTCGTGACGGATGCGTTGCGCACGTTGCTCCTCGAATGGGCCGGCTACCGCACCCGGGTTTTCGAATTCGTCTCCCCCGAACACTCGGGTCGAAATTTGATGATCGCCGCTGTGAAACGAGCCGATTCAGGGGAGCGTGAAGATCGAGCTCGCGCCGTGCGAGAGTTGGCGTGGAATTATGGCATTCAGACGCAGCGACTGGCGGAACGGCTTAAGTTTCCATTCTCAACGAATCCGCAATACCCACTGCCTTCAGCACCTCTCCGGTCTGGTGGCGAGAATCTGCCGTGAACTGGGATCAACTGGATTGGAGCGCTCTCGACCGATTGCGCGATTTGTTTCTCCGCGGAACACCCGCCCCAGGGCCATATTGGCGATCGGAATCGGACCTCGCCAATTATGATTTTACTTACGGCGAGCGGATCGGCTGGAAATGGGATGCCGTGCTGCGGGGCCTCGACCCCAGCGAATGGCGCTGCCGGAAGGGCGCGGTGGTCGATTGGGGTTGTGGCAGCGGCATTGCTGGCCGGCGGGTTGTGGACTGGCTGGGCGGCGACGCCGTCACCGAGTTGAACCTTGTCGATCATTCCGCTCTCGCGGTGCAATATGCCGCCTCGGCCGCCATGGCTCGTTGGCCGGGTCTGAAGGTACGGACCGGGCCGGTCCCCCCCGACGAGCCGATCGCCCTGCTGGTGATCAGTCATGTGCTGAATGAGTTGGATGGCGCGGGGCGGAGCGAGATGCGCCGAATGATTGGGCAGGCGGACACCGTTTTTTGGGTTGAGCCGGGTACTCACGGCGCCAGTCGCGACCTGGGCGCTATCCGGGACGAATTGCTGGATCGGTTCGAAATCGTGGCGCCCTGTCCTCACCGGGAACCGTGTGGCGTCAATCGGCCGGGAAACGAGGGGCATTGGTGCCATTTTTTTGCACGCCCGCCGGGTGGCATTTTCGCGGAAAGCGGCTGGGTCCGGTTCGCGCAGCGTGCCGGCATCGATCTGCGGAGCCTACCCTATTGCTATCTGATGCTCACTCGGTCGCCCCGGGAGCGGCCACAAGAGGACGGGAGGGACCGTCAGGAGATCCGAATTCTTGGTTTACCCCGCAAATACAAAGGCTTCGCCAAGGTTTTTGGCTGCCAGACGTCCGGAGTGGGTAATCTAGTGCTGCAGAAGCGGGATGCGCGCGACCTTTTCAAACGATTGGACGAGTTATCAGGACGATCGCTGTTGGCGCGGGTCGAGGGAGACCGACTGAAGGAGGTTTTGGTGGTGGGCGCGCCCGCGAGATCGGAAGGGGCAGGGAGTGAAACTTTTTGAGGACTTGGCACCCTTGCAACTCGCAGTCTCCTTTCTTACCGTGACGCGGGTTTTGGTTGGATGACAAGGGGTGTCATCGGCGTGACTCACGACGAATTTCTTAACATGGCGTACCTCAACGACAACTATCTCAAGCTTAAAGCGGGCTATCTCTTCCCTGAAATCGGACGGCGCGTGAAGGCCTTTTGTGATGCGCATCCGGACGCCGCCAAACGCGTGATCCGGTGCGGAATTGGGGACGTTACGGAGCCGCTGCCGGCGGCCGCCATTGCGGCGTTGCACAAGGCGGTGGATGAAATGGCTCAACGGGAGACGTTTCGCGGGTATGGCCCTGAGCAAGGGTATGAATTTCTGCGAAGTGCGATTGCCGCGAATGACTATCGAGCGCATGGGCTTGACGTGGCGGACGACGAAATTTTCGTGAGCGATGGTTCCAAATGCGATTGCGGGGCCATCCTCGACATTCTCGGGAACCAGAATCGGATCGCGATCACGGATCCGGTCTACCCGGTCTATGTGGATACCAACGTGATGACGGGTCATACCGGGAATGCGGACGATTCAGGGGCCTACGGTGGATTAGTGTATCTGCCGTGCACGGCTCAGAACGGGTTCATTCCCGAGCCCCCTCAGGAAAAGGTCGACGTGATTTATTTGTGTTCGCCAAATAATCCGACGGGAGCGGTGGCGAGTCGGGCGAAACTGGAGGCGTGGGTTCGATATGCCCTGGCAAACCGCGCCATCCTCCTGTTCGATGCTGCCTACGAAGCCTACGTTTCCGATCCGGCGATTCCGCACTCAATCTTTGAGATCCCGGGGGCGCGAGACTGCGCCATAGAGTTCCGCAGTTTTTCGAAGAACGGCGGATTCACGGGAGTTCGGTGTGCGTTCACGGTCGTTCCCAAGACGCTGCAAGCCAGGACGACAGCGGGCGAGTGGAAGCCGCTGCACCCGTTGTGGAATCGACGGATGAGCACAAAATTCAACGGAGTGTCTTACGTCGTTCAGCGAGCCGCCGAGGCGTTGTATTCGACGGAAGGGCAGGCCCAGGTGCGTCAGTTGATCGCTCACTATATGGGCAACGCAAAAGTATTGGTGGCGGGCGCTCGCGCGGCGGGGTTGACCGTCTTTGGCGGCGAGAATGCGCCCTACATTTGGGTGGGAACTCCGGCTGGAATCACCAGTTGGCAGGCCTTCGATCGGATGCTGAACGAGGCCAATGTGGTCATCACGCCAGGGAGCGGGTTTGGACGAAACGGCGAGGGCTATTTCCGGGTGAGTTCATTTAACAGTCGATCCAATGCCGAAGAGGTGGCGCGGCGCATGCAAACATTGAAATGGCGGTAACACCGGATTGCGGCATTTGTCGCCCGAGCAAAGATGCCACTTCAGTCTCAAGACAGCCCGCTCGGCGCTTTCCTTAAGGCGCTCTGCGAAGAAAAGATAAATTGTATTCTCATCGGTGCCATGGCGGCCATTGAACAGGGTGCGCCACTGATGACCGTGGATTACGGCTTTTGAGTGCGGCTCAAGGAACTAAGGTCGCTGACCTTGGGGTTTCGATAGTAAAGGGCGCAAAAATAGGTCTTGCGCGGCGTTTCCAAACCCAGCTAGGTTCCGCGCTCGTTTTTAAAAGAAAAAAAATTGGATCGATATGGCTCGAATTTGTCCGCTCACCGGTAAACGCCCCGTCAAGGGCAATCACATTTGGCGTTCCGGTAAGGCGAAGAAGAAAGGTGGCATCGGCACGCACGTGACCGCGATCACTAAACGCCGGTTTATCCCCAATCTTCAGCGGGTGAAGGCGGTTCTTCCAAGCGGAGAGATTCGCTATATCCGCGTCGCCACCACCGCGCTTAAGAAAGGCTTGGTCACCAAGGCTCCGCGCCGCACATGGAAAAAGGGCGACAAGCCCGTCGAGAAGCGGATAGCCAAGGCAGCGGCTAAGCCGGTCGCCAAGAAGTGAGCGGGCGTCGGCGGGAAACCCCGTCGGATGGGCGGAACCGCGATTGAGAGCCGGCTTGCAGCGGCAACGTGGCAGTTTTCCGCTGTCCTTCTTGTTTCATCGGCCCGCTTCGGATCGGCCCGTTTTGGATCTGCTTGTGAGGGCGCGATCAATCTCGCGCCTCGCCTCGCGCAGCTTGATGTCCTCCCGTTTGTCGTATTCGGCTTTGCCCTTCCCAACTGCGAGGAGAACTTTTACCCGGCCATTCTTCCAGTAGAAGGAAAGTGGCACGACGGCGTTGCCTTTGACGGCACCGTAGCCCGCCAATTTTTCGATCTCGCGACGATGGAGCAGCAGCTTTCGGGGCGCCTTGGGAAGGTGATTTTGGATGTTGCCGTGGGAGTATTCGTCGATGTGAGCGTTGTACAACCACGCTTGATCCTTTTCGATGCGGCAAAAGGCGTCGGTAATCTGCCCTTTCCCGGCCCGCAGCGATTTCACTTCCGTTCCGTGCAGAATTAAGCCTGCCTCGAACGTCTCAAGAATGTGGTAGTCCCGCCTGGCCTTTGAATTGGAAAGGATGTCACCCATGAAAAAGGCCAGAGGGCATTCCTCTGGCCGTCTTTTTGATTCGGTCCCGAAGAGGATTGCCGGCTGGGATCGGGCCGTCGGACTATGCCGCCGCCCGGCGCTTTCGGCGGGCCGCAATCTGCAGCACTTCGACCGGGTCATCCACAATGATGTCGTACCCAATCTTGCCTTCAGCTACTTCAAGTAACGCAATATCCGCCGCTCCAACGCTAGGTCCAACGTCCACGAGCGGACGGGCAAATCCTCCGCCTCCGCCGTTTAACTGGCGCACCCGGCGGGAGATGATGTTGACCAGAATGTGGGGATTCCCGACATTCTCCAGCGCTTTTTTCATGACTTCGGAGTTCACAGGTAATGCTCTAGAATGAACCAGTAAGCTAACCCCTGTGGAGTTTCAGGCAATCGAAATCTACCGGAGAAATTTTACCAGGGATCCTTTGAACGCGGAATGGTATCTTCGCTCGAAGTTGCCAACCGGTTCCACCGGATTAGCCTCGAAACTATTATGAATGCACGAATCCTACGCCCCTCTCGATCCGCCGCGGTCCTTGCCGTGACATTGGCGGCCACCCTCGCCGCCGCCCCGGACGCTGCTTCGGCCCGCGAAAGCGCAGCTCTCAGCCTTGCGCGGCAACTGAATCAAGCCTTCGTTGAGGTCGCCGACACGATTTCCCCGTCGGTGGTTGTTATCAGCGTTACTCCCAAACCCGAGGCGGAGGGAGGTTCCATGTTTCGCCGCAAAGCATGGCTGGAGCAGATGATTCCGGAGGAATTTCGGAAGTTTCTTGATCCCCAGCCGGAGGGTCAGCCGGATGCACCGCCCCAGCCTCGAAAGGGACCTCCGAAGGGCGACGAGGATCAACGGCCGACCATGCAAGGCTCCGGCGTCGTGATGCGGGACGACGGGTATGTTCTCACCAATAATCATGTGGTGGAGAACGCCGCCAAGATCCGTGTTCGGCTTAAGGACGGACGGGAGTTCGATGCCGAATTGCGCGGCACCGACCCCAAGTCAGATCTCGCGGTGATTAAGATGAAAGGGGATCTGAAGAATCTCACCGCGGTTCGTTTCGCCGACTCGGATAAGGTGAAGGTTGGGGAGTTTGCCATCGCCATCGGGGCCCCGTTTGAACTGGATTACAGTGTCACGTACGGCCACGTGAGTGCCAAGGGGCGCGGTAACATCATCCCGGCTTTTTCCACCGAGACCCGCGGGCTCGACCAGGATTTTATCCAGACCGACGCCAGCATCAATCCTGGGAATAGCGGCGGGCCGTTGGTGAACATCGATGGGGAGGTGATCGGGATTAACTCAATGATCCGGGGTATGAACAGTGGCATTGGCTTCGCGATCCCCTCTAATCTCGCCCAGCAGGTAGGAAATTCGATCATCGAAAACGGGAAGTTCGCCCGTAGTTGGTTGGGGATCAGCATTCATCCTCTCAAGTCGGATGCGGATCTGAAGGATATGCTGAAAGGTGTCGAGGACGGCGTCGTGGTCAACGGATTCGTCGAGAATAGCCCGGCGGAAAAAGGGGGAGTGAAGCGCGGGGATGTCATCATGGCGGTCGATGGCCACAAAGTGAGCACGCCCCAACAACTTAAGAACGAGATTCGCAACAAGGCGCTCGGAACGTCGGTGTCCCTGGACGTTCACCGGTTGGGCAAGAACATGACGTTAAAGGTGAAGACCGAGGAGTGGCCGGAAAGCGGGAACATTCCGGTGGTGAGCCGCAAGCGGGCGAATTCGGCAACTGAAACCGAGAGTGTTGATCTGGGGTTGAAGGTGAAAACGATCAGCCGAGAGCTCGCCGCGGAGAAGGGGGTCAAGGAGGGAAAAGGGGTACTGGTGATCGACGTGACCGAGGGAAGTCTTGCGGCACGCAAGGGGATACGCGTGGGCGACGTGATTACAGAGGTGCATGGCACGGAGATCAATTCCACGACGGAATTCTCGGACGCGCTCAAGGAGGCGCGACTGAAGGAGGGCGTCATGCTGAGTGTCATCGAGTCGCGCACTGGCGAGGAACGACTCTTTGTGATTCGGGAACGATCGGCGGAATAGGTCTTTTGCTCAGAATTTTAGAAATTCCGCGGGCGGGCATCGCCCTGGCGCAAGGCAAACAACCAAAATAGAAATAAAATAGCAAAGGCAACGCCGGCCGCGACCGGCATAAGTCGGAGCAAGTTTGCCGGCGTTTTACCGAGACCAAGCAGTATGAGCCAATACGCACAACCCAAGCCGCCATAGAGGAGTGCGACCTTGAGCCACCGACTGGCCAGTGCCCACATGGCGAGTGCCTGAAGGAGGCCTACCCAGACCATCGTGATGACCAGGGGGGCGATCATGGCCGCCGCTTCGGGGGTGTTTCTGGCGATGAGTCTCAAGCAAAAGGCTCGCAACAGAAACAAGCTGATGGCACCGCTAATCAAGCCTACGGTATAGAGGCCGAGGAGTTTCAATTGCTCCTCGGCCGAATCTTGAGTGGGTGCACCGGATCGGTGGGTAAATAGCACGGTCAGCAAAGGCGCGACGGTCATGGGCAGTGCCCGTGCCAGCAATCCTGCTGCGCTGTACGCGTCAAGATTTGAACCGGGGAAATACCGCTGGGCGACCAGTAGATCTCCTTGTGTGAAACAATAACCGCCGCCGATGCAGGCAGCCGCCACCGTGAGGAAGAGGACAAAATCACGGTTCCAAGGTGAAACGCCCTGCGCTGGCCGGGACAATTCCCTGCGCCAGAAAAGCAGGATCAGATTGGCGAGCAACGCGACGCCCGAAGCCAGTACGACTGCTTCCGCAGTGGGAAATATCGCCGTCGCAAACCCGCCGAAGATCAGGCGCAGGCCCATTGCCATCAGGCCGATGAGCGCGAGGCGCTTGAACCAGGCCAACCCTTGGCACAGGGCGGTGGCGTATAATCCCCAAAAACCCGCCAGCACACAGCCTAATGCCGCCAGCATCAAACTGGCGCGTGGGAAATGGAACACGTCGCTCAACGGCTTGACGACAAGGACGGCGAGGACGGAGCCGATCCATGTCACGCGAAATAGAATTTTGCGACAACCCGCGAGCAAACCCTCCAGGCGCTCTTCGTCTCCCTTGACGTTGAAACGGGCGATGTAATGGGTTACGGCGGTGGTGGCGATGGCCATCGGGAGGCCGAGCAAGCCCATAAAACTGAGGGCGCTATTCGCCATTCCATATTCACCGGTTTGCTGCAATCTCCGGCTGATGATGGCCTGAAAGGTGTAGTTGCCAATTCCGACCAGCAGGCTGACGGCGCTGAGAATGATGCCACTTTGGAAAAGTCGCGCGCCGCTGATGCGATCGGGCCTGCGGTGGGGAAACAACGAAAATGTCATGCCGGCGTTCGAAGGATTGAAAGTGGAGCCGTGCGATCCGCAGCGGAGGGAACGACGACTTTTTAGCCGGCAGAGAGATCATTGCTTGGACTCGCCGATTGGAAGACCGGGGTTCCGTTTCCGGTTTAGGGGTGATTGAGGGGGCAGTGCTTGATGGTGGCAACACGAATTTTTCGGGTACCGGATCGAGGGTGGCGGGGGCGCATCCGATGATTGGGTGGGAAAGCTCAACTCCAGAGGCGGGGTCGCTTTACGCAAAGTGCCGGGGGGAAGAACCGCGGATTCACACGGATTGACGCGGATACAGGGACGGGGAAGCCGATGCCTCTCACCTTCTGAGTGAGCGCCCTGAATCAGCGTTTATCGGCGTTCATCCGTCGTTCCAACTCCGGTTCATTGGATTACTGGAATATCCAGGCAGAGGGCCTGGTGAGGCCATTTGTTGAAGGCGTGCGGTGCGTTAGGAGAAAAATAAATCTTTCCTTGAGAAATAATGTCTAGCAAATAGACATATCTTATCAAAAAAAGGCTGAAAACTGAATCTTTTCAGATTTTTGTTCCACACCCTTCCGATTTCGATCGCGCGGTAAAAGCCTGGAAACGGGGGAGAACTCGGGTAGGGTTGGAATTCATTGACGCTGCCGAATCAACTCACTCTCTCACGGTTTGTCCTCACGGCCCTATTCTTGGTCGTGATCTTCGCGGCGTTTAATGGGAATGAAACGGTCGCGTTGGTACTTTTTTGCATCGCAGGCATTACGGACTTTCTGGACGGTCGCATCGCCCGGAAACAAAAATTAATCACCAACTTTGGTATTCTGATGGACCCGTTGGCGGACAAGATTCTGACCTGCTCCGCATTTATCGCTTTTGTTGAGCTACGTCAGATGGAGGCATGGATGGTGGTGATCATCGTTGCTCGTGAATTAGCGATCACGGGCCTGCGGCTCCTCGCGGCGACCAAGAGTGTCGTGTTGGCGGCCGAGCGGTATGGCAAGCACAAGACCATCTCCCAAATCGTGGCCATCATCACGGTCCTTGTTCTACTCAGCTATCCGCAATGGGGAAGTTCGGGGATGGCCGTCTTTGGGGGGATGATCGGTGGGCGCCCGTGGATCGAACATTTCGCTGAGTTTTCAAAATGGGTGGCCGTTCTTCTCACGCTTTGGAGCGGTGCCGTCTACGTGTGGCGAAATCGACGACTCTACTTGGATGACATGTAAGCCGACCGAGCGGTACCTGCTTTGGATTGCCCAGGGGTTTGGATCGGGTCGAATGCGGCCCGCTCCCGGCACGTGGGGGAGCGGAGTGGGTCTCGCGTGGGCCGCGCTGCTCGTTCTTGTCTGTCCACCGTGGTTGTTTTGGATCCTCAGTGTTGCCGTCGTTCCGCCGGCGATCTGGATTTGCGGTCGGGCCGAGCAACTATTGGGTGAAACCGATCCCAATTCGGTCGTCCTCGACGAAATTGTTGCGATGCCATTCTGTTTTTATCCACGGCTCTTGCAGCCGGGATTTTTTCCCGTTGGAATGATGCCCGACGACTCGGGACCACCCGGGGCTGCCGTTTTCGTTGCGGCGTTCGTTCTCTTCCGCTTCTTCGACGTCCTCAAGCCGCCACCGATCCGTCAACTGCAGCGGCTACCCGGAGGCTGGGGAGTGGTTGTGGATGATCTGGTTGCAGCGGGACTCGCGGGTATTGTCTTGGGCTTGCTGCCCCTGCGGTAATGGGGCATCGATTGCGTCGGTAAGAACTCCTGACGGGTGTGTGTTCTCCACCGATCATAGATCGATGAATGTCGTCGCGCCGGCTCCGAGACTCGCCTCTAGGGTCGCCACACTTCTCCGCAGTTGAAACCTCGGCCTTCCCGAGTATCCCGGGTTTAGGAAGAGGATGCCGTCGTGAGTCTGTTGGAACGGCTGGTGGGTGTGACCGAAGAGGACGACATCCGGACGTTCGCCGAGAAAACGCGAACCGATGCTTTCCGCGGCGCTTTCTGGCCGCACGATATGGTGGATCAGAAATCGGCGACCTGCCAGGACCACAACTTCCGTTTCCTTCAGATGATCGAGACCGGCAATTCCGAGGTCATTGTTTCCTAGCACCGCGGTCACCGGAGCGATTCTCTCGAGTTCGGCCAGAATCCGGCCCGAGCCGATGTCGCCACCGTGCAAAATGTGATCAACTCCAGAAAAATGGTGAAGAATCGAAGGATCCAGGAATCCGTGGGTATCCGAAATGAGGCCGATTCGGAACGTCGGAAACGGGGGGGCTTCTGCGTTCATTGAGAACAATTGGGAGGGCTCATGACGCGGGAGCTTCTCCGGATTCCGGTGCGGAGCTTGGCTCCGTTTCTTCGCCTTTCTCGACGGGTGACTCGGCGGAACCCGATTGCGCTGCGCCCGCGAACAGCGCCGTGAACAGACCTCCGCTGAGCAGTGTATTCCGGAAAAATTCCCAGGTCGGGGGATGCCCGTGGGTTCCGAAGGTCAACGCCCGGAGCCAGCCGGCAATATCCCGGGAGTATTCCGGGTTGGAGAACGGGTTAAGAAGCCAGGCGGCCGTGTTGGTGACGAAATAGAACGCAATCGCTCCCAGAATGCCGCCGGCGAGCAGGCCCAGGAAGTTTGCGCGCGGTGGGAAACAACGGCCCAATCCAAAGAGCAGTCCGTATCCCAGGTAATTCCCGGCCAGGTAGAGCAGGAGACCCGGGGTTAGGACATTGATTCCTCGCGCGAATTGATAGTAGGCGTTCAACCCCAAATCGGTCGCAAGCAGAAGGAAAATAGGCAGGCGCCATCCATTCGAGCCCGGGAAAAACACCCCGGCACAGAACATGAGGGCGTAAACCGCGCTGAAATTTGGAGGCAGCAGTCCCGGCCATCGAGTGAGTGCCATCACCCCCGCAAAGATCCACGGGAGCCAGGATTTCCACCGATCAGACACAAAGGGCAGGTTAGTCAGCGCCATCCACCTGGCAAGAGCCGGGCGGGGCGGTTTTTGTTAATTTCTTCTCCCGTTCACTTGACGGTTGGAAATCTCCTGGGAAGCTTTCGCCCCGATGAACCTCACGTGGAAGGACAGTGAAGAGATTGCCTGGGCACTGATGGATAAATATCCAGATCAGGACCCGCTGCGGTTATCGTTTCCAAAGCTTCACAAAATGGTGCTAGAACTTGACGAGTTCACGGATGATGCGGCGGCATCCAATGAACGGATATTGGAGAATATCCAGATGGCTTGGTACGAGGAAAATAAGTAATCCTACGGAAAATCATGAGCGACAAGACTGCTGTCAATCCACCCAACGCCATTAAACCTTTGGGTCCTTACTCCCACGGGATCCAGTGGGGCGACCTCTTGTTCTGTTCCGGTCAAGTGCCGATTGATCCGACGGTTCCGGGAGGACCGATCACCGGAGATATTCGGGCGCAGACGCGGCGGGTTTTGGAAAACATCCGAATTATTCTCGAGAGCCAACAACTCGATTTTCGAAACGTCCTGAAGAGCACTGTATTCATGACCGATCTGGCGGAATTTCAGGGAATGAATGATGTTTACGCGGAGTATTTTCCACCGCCCTACCCGGCCCGATCCACGGTCCAGGTCACCGCACTGCCGCGTGCGGCGTCGGTCGAAATCGAAGTGATCGCTGGGCGGCCCTCGAATTGACCGGCGCGCCCTCTCCCTCGTGACTCCCTCGTTCGGCAGCCCGGTTGTCAAGTTGCCATGTAACCGGTTCGCGTGCGACCCTCACCCATGCCTTTGACCGTTGCCCATCTTGATGAACTGCGGACCCGACTTGGTGCGGACCAAATCCTGACGGCCGCGGAGGATTTGCTTTGCTATTCCTTCGACGCCACGGCGGCGCTGAACCAGATGCCGGGCTGTGTGGTGTTCGCCCGCTCGTCGGCCGACGTGTCGGCCGTGCTCCAGATCGCCAATCGTGATCAGATCCCCGTCGTGACGCGGGGTTCCGGCACGGGATTGAGCGGCGGGAGTTTGCCCGTCCCGGGCTGCATCGTCCTCTGCACGGTCAAGTTGAACAGAATCCTTGAAGTCGATTCGGCCAACCTGACGATGCGAGTCGAGCCTGGAGTCAGGACAATTCAGGTGGCGGAAGCGGCGGCGGCCGTCGGGCTTTTCTATCCGCCCGATCCGGGTTCGATGAAGATCTCGACCATCGGAGGAAACGTGGCGGAAAACTCGGGTGGATTACGAGGCTTGAAGTACGGCATCACTCGGAACTATGTGATGGGGCTCCACGTGGTCATGCCCGACGGGAGGCTGTTGGTGACGGGCAATAAGTGTGTCAAGGACGTGGCCGGATACTCGCTCAAGGACCTTTTCGTGGGCTCGGAAGGGACGCTCGGAGTGATCACGGAGGTATTGCTTCGTCTGATTCCGAAGCCCGCGGCGAAGCAGACTATCGTGGCGACCTATTCCGAGATGGATGCCGCCGCGCAGACGGTGTCGGACATCATTGCAGCGCGGATCATTCCCTGCACCCTGGAATTCCTCGATCGCACGACGATTCACTGTGTGGAGGACTATGCGAAAATTGGGCTGCCACTGGATTGCGAGGCATTGTTGCTGATGGAGACCGATGGTCACGCGGCCCAGGTGGCGGATGAGGCGGCGCAAATGGTTGAGATTGCCCGGCGGAATGGTTGCAAGGAAATTCGCGTAGCCCAGGACGAAGCGGAGGGAAATCGACTGGCCAGTGCACGTCGCGCCGCATTCAGTGCTCTGGCGCGAGTTGCCCCGACGACGATTCTCGAGGACGCGACGGTTCCGCGGAGTGAACTGGCCCGCATGGTGCGCTTCGTCGCCGAGGTCGCCCGAAAGCACCGGCTCCGGATCGGGACGTTTGGTCACATGGGTGACGGCAATCTGCATCCGACGTTTCTAACCGACGAACGGAACCATGAAGAAATGCACCGGGTGGAGGAGGCATTTCGTGAGATTTTCGACGAGGCGATTCGATTGGGCGGTACGATCACCGGTGAGCATGGAGTGGGGGTCGCAAAGAAAGGCTTCCTGCCAAAATTCCTGGGAGACGTTCAGATGGACGTGCTTCGGCAAGTTCGGAAGATCCTGGATCCCCGAGGAATCCTAAATCCTGGCAAGATGTCCGACTGATCCAAGAAAGGATTGGGACCGGAGGGGAAAGATTATCAGTTTGCAGTTCTTTCCGTCTCGGTCCGGCATTTGGAATTACCGAAGTCGGGATACTCTTCCAGTGTCCGGGCGCTGATGCGGGCCTTTTTTCGGGGAGGATTCGTAAACGGAGACGCGGGCCGGCGGGAAATTGAGCCACACGAACTTGTGGCCGCACTGTTGAAAGGATTCGTAGTCGTGACCTCGGTTCAACCGATAACTAAATTGGATCACCTTCCCGCCTGGTTCGAGGAGGTCCCGCAGTTGGCGGAAAAGTTCCGCTCTCACTCGCGGGGGGAAATTGAGGAGGGGCAATCCTGAAAACACCCGGCTGAAACGGGGTATTTGTTTGTAGTGCCGACGGAGGGTATCCGTCACGCGCAGTGCGTCACCCTCAATAAACTGAGAGCGCGGGAACCGGCTGCGGAGCAAGGAGGTCATTTCGCGTGACTGCTCAATTCCAATAAGGCGTTCGGATGCCAGACCCGCTTGCATCAAGGAATGAGTAATCACCCCGGTTCCCGGACCGAGTTCAAGAACGGCACCGTGTTCTCCCCCCTCTAACCAATGGGCCATGGCGTCACCGAGCCGTTTGGAACTGGGAGCGAAGGCGCCGATCTCTCGAGGCGTGAGGATCAGTTGCCTAAAAAACAGGGCAACACTATGGAGTGAAGATGGATGTGACATGAACTGCAGGGGTGCGCGAAAGCTCAGTTGCGGGGAAGATTTTCAACCGAAAGCCCTCGTAAGGAGAAGAGGCGGCGAATGGTATCCTCGATCAAATTGTTGGGGCAGGAGGCACCCGCTGTGATACCGACTGTGACCTGCCTGTTCATTGGCAGCCAATCGACTGTTTCCTCCTCTTTGGCGGTATGCTGATTCCAGTGCTGAATGATAGTTCCAGACTGCATTTTTGCCGCATTCTTGATGAAATAGGTGGGTAGCAACTTTTCCCCCATCTCGGCCAGGTGCGACGTGTTTGAGGAGTTGTAACCGCCCACAACGAGAAGTAGATCCATCGGCTCCCGCAGTAGTTTTTCCAACGCGTCTTGACGCTCCTGCGTTGCACCACAAATTGTGTCGAAGTACCGAAAATGTTCGGCAATCGCAGGCGCGCCGAACCGTCGTTCCATGGCGGCCCGGAATCGCCGCTGCACCTCCTCGGTTTCTCCCCGCAACATGGTTGTTTGGTTGGCGACTCCAATGGCTAGCAGGTGCTCGTCCGGATCGAAACCCGGCGAGTGAGCGCCTTTAAACCGATCGAGGAACACTTCGCGGCGCCCTCCGTTCACGATGTAGTCACAAACGTAGTCCGTCTCGCTTAAATCGAAAACCACCAGATAGTGTCCGGTCCCGTAAGCGGTCGCCTGCGATGTGGTTGCCTTGGTTTCCTCGTGGCGCGCCTTTCCGTGGATGATGCTGGTGACATGTTCCTTGCTGTACTGCCGCACACGCTTCCAAACGCTCATGACGTCACCACAAGTGGTATCGACGAGCTGGCATCCACGATCCTGAAGTTTCTGTCGGGTGGCGACTTCGGTACCGAATGCGGGAATGATTACCACATCCTGGGGGCCGAGATTCAAAGCGACGATTTCTGAATCTTGCGGCTTGGGCGAGACGCTGACGATGCCCAGATTCCGAATTTGATCGTTGACCTCCGGGTTGTGAATGATTTCTCCAAGGAGGAAAATTCGGGTCGGGTCCGGAAAGAAACGGCGGGCAGCGTAGGCGAGATCAATGGCACGCTCCACCCCGTAACAGAATCCAAATTCCTTGGCGAGTTTGATCGTCAATCCCTCGGCGGACAAGACTCCGCCATTCGACCGGATTTGCTCCACCAACTGGCTCCGGTAGTGGGCCACAACCTGAGCCTGCACGGCCTGCATGACGTCCGGAGTCCTGAGATTAACCTTGCGCGGCGGAATTTCCATTGGGGCGAAGTCTAGCCGACACGGGCACGGGGTGAAATCAGGAAAATTGAGATATGAATCGCGCCCTTATTCCAGCATCCATTCCAGGATTGCCTTTTGCGTGTGGAGTCGGTTTTCCGCCTCGGCGAAAATTGTTTCCGCGTGGGCCTCCAGGGTAGCATGGTCGATTTCGTTCCCGCGATAGGCCGGAAGGCAGTGCATGACGAGGGCTTCCGGAGCCGCCAATCGCACCACCGTCGCGTTGATTTGGAATCCGGCGAGATCTTTAAGACGCTGGGCGGATTCGGCCTCTTTGCCCATGGAGATCCAGACATCGGTATAAAGCAGATCCGCCCCACGGGCCGCGGCCGCAAGGTCGGAGGTGACGGAAACCCTCCCCCCTGCGCGTCGGAGCAATTCATTCGCTGGCTGATACGCGGTGGGAGCAGCGATCCGCAGTTCAAAATCCAGCCGGGCGGCGGCCCAAATCCAACTGGCCGGGACGTTGCACGCGCCGTCACCGACAAAAGTCACAACCTTTCCGGCGATGGATTCCCGCCGCAATTCTTCGAAGGTGAAGATGTCCGTCAGGATCTGGCATGGATGTTCGCCGTCGGTCAACGCGTTGACCGTTGGGATTCCGGAGTATCTCGCGAACTCTTCGACATCGTCTTGGGCGAAGGTACGGATCACGGCACCGTGCAACATCCGTCCGAGCACACGGGCCGTGTCTTTGATCGGTTCGCCCCGTCCGAGTTGAATGTCATTAGCATTGAGAAACAACACATTCCCTCCAAGTTCACGAATACCGACCTCAAAGCTGACTCGCGTCCGGGTGGAGGATTTGCTGAAAATCAGCCCCCATGACTGGCCGGTGAGCGGTTGGGGATGGCGGCTCCGCTCCTGTTTGAAATAACTGGCGCGACGGAGAATGGACTTCATGTCCGCCGTCGTGATGGACTCCAGGCTGAGGAAATGTTTCATGGAACAGCGATTCGTCGAAGCGAAAGACGAGGGGTAAACACCAAAAAGGGAAGTTTGGGAAACAAATATTTGGGAAACCCGGGAATGGGTACCCTCCGATGCCCAAGAAACCGTTGAGCCGCCGGGCTCCGGTAAGGTCAGCCTGCCCGACTATCACGTTCTCGAACAGATAGCAGGACCGAGCCGACGGGCTTCGTCCGGGTGACGCTCCGGCGGCGGCTGACATAGACCGTCTCTCGCGCATGCAAAGCTTCGAGGGAGCGGTCATGCGAGCGACTTAGGAAGCAGAGCGATCCCATTGCCCCGAGGGTCGCGAACAGCAACTCCCACTCAGTGTCCCAGGCGCCACCGCGCAGGCCGACGAAACTCTGCGCCGCTTTGCCGAGGATCAAGGCCAGCAGCATTCCAACGAAATCCAGAAAAACGCTGGACGAAACGCAGACGCAAAGCACCATGAAACCAAGCCACCGGCTATGTCCGACAAAACTTGTGCGGAGAATCAGTTCCCGGAAGAAGATGGCGGGGACGAAACCCTGCATGAATTGTCCCAGGAGAATGTAAGCATTGCGCCCGATTCCAAGAGTTCCCGCAACCTCGTCCCCGAAGGGAACCTTACCGTAGGAGTAGTAGCCACCGACCGAAATGACCAGAGAATGCATTGCCAGCAGGCGCAGACAGAGGTCAGTCAGCGGAAAATGCCGGTAGGTAATGAACAACAAGACCAGTCCGAGCCAGACGGGAAAATTCTCCAATTCCCACGTCAGCCGGTCAGTTTCCGGCGTGAGTCCCAATAAGACTTGAACCAGAATGACCAAGCTAACCAGAATCGGAGTATGCCATGAATCTCGCATCGTGGAGGGGAAAAGGGTCGGGTATTTGTTCGTTACTGGTTGTTCTGGGACCCGATGCATAGCCAACCGACGTCCACATTCACAAGACAATCATTAAAGAATAGTTAGGTACGGAGAATCATTGGTAATGATGACTCAATCAATAAATGAATTCTAATTAAATATTGTAACCTATTTATTTATAAACTGTTACGATGTTTCTTTTGAGAACGACGGAGTTGAACGCGCCCAGCCGTGGAGACCGGATGAGGGACTCCAAAGTGGCCGATTTTCTTGTCGAAAGGGTGATTAGACCCTTGCCGGAGGGGGATAGGAGCGGTTCAAAATCCAGATGCTTTGGAACGAACAGACCCGTCCAATCAGATCCAATCCACTGCTCCCGGGGAGTTGCGATTCGGTGTTGCCCCCCAGTCTCACTGTCGCCCGTTGTTTGAGATCCGAGTGCTAAGCGATACCACCCCTGATAAAAACGTGACCTGGCAATTGCCGGACCACGCACTTTAACTCCATACCGATCAGGCAGGCATTGACCGTACTGGCCGGAAGTTCGGTCGTGTTTAAGATATCATCGATTGATCGAGGATCGGTGCCGAGGGCCGACCAGATCTGTCGTTCGGGGTCGGAAAGGGCGAGGGATCCCGGCGGCTGTGTGCGGGTGTCCCGGGCCTGGGTGCCAAACAGGTACTCGAATTCTCCCAGGATATCGTCGATGCCTTCGCACAGTTTCGCTCCATTCTTGATCAACTCATGGCAGCCCCGACTTCGCGGCGAATCGATGCGTCCGGGAACCGCAAAGACCTGACGACCATACTCGAGAGCAAAATTTGCCGTGATCAAGGAACCGCTGGTCGGCGTTGCTTCGACCACCACGGTTCCGAGTGTGAGCCCCGCCACGATCCGATTCCGGATGGGAAACGTTTGCTTGTCGGCGGGCCGATTGAAGGGGAATTGTGTCAGGACTGCCCCGTTCTCTGCAATTCGCTCGAACAGGGCGGCATTCTCGGGAGGAAAGACAAAATTGAGGCCCGTCCCCAGCACGACGATCGTTCTGCCACTGGATGCGAGGGCGCCGAGATGCGCTGCGGTATCGATTCCTCGCGCACCTCCACTGACCACGGTGATTCCCGCGTAGCCGAGTTGGAAGGAAAGTTTTCGGGCAACCTCGACGCCGTAGTGAGTTGTGTGCCGCGACCCCACCACGGCGATGGCATTTCGGTCTTCGCGGGTCAGGCGCCCCCTCACATACAACACGCTCGGCGGGTCGTAAATTTGAGTCAAAAGGGCCGGATATTCGGGATCTGTGTCGATGAGAATCTGGCATCCGTGGTTGGTAATCCGCTGCAGTTCTCCGGCAAGGTCGACGGTTTTTTCCCAATTCCCGATGGCCTCCGCGGTTTCAGCCCCGATTCCGGGGACGGCGTGCAGGGTCCCCCGCCGGGCCGCGAGAATCGCAACTGCGGACCCCAATTCTGCTCGGAGTTGGCGCAGGCGGACTGGGCCGACATGGTCAATGAGGTTCAGCGCGACAAGCGCCTCGAGTTCGTTCATGGAAAAAGCGGGGACAACAACAAGGGTTATTCCTGATCTCAAAGAACGGGCCGCGAGGTCCGATTTCAAAATTTCTACCGGAAAAACGGTTGCCGAGCGCCGGCGTAGACCGATAGATGCTCCACGCACGGTCTGATGCCTGCCCTCAAATCCATTCCACTTACCCATGTCTTCACGCACTTCCAGCAACTGGGAGGCGTTGAAGCGCTCCTGCGTCGCCATCTTGAACATGATGCTTTGGCGAATCTGCCGTCGCGGGTCGTGGCGTTATTTGACCCGCCGAAGGCGCCCGAGGATCGAGTCCTGGGAGGCGGTTGGACGTGGAAGACCTCCCCGGCTTCGGGCCGCGTGCGATTTCATGCGTTGCAGTCTGCAACGGACGGCCGGGTGGCCGTTTATCACAACTGTTGGGGTGCCAGCTTCCTGGCGGATTTAGACGGTGCCTCGCGTCGCTTGGGGTTGCATCATTCCGACTGGCCCGGCGTTGAGCACGTGGTGAGAGCTCAGGCCACCCGCTTGGATGGTGTACTCTGCGTGGGTCCCGCGGTCCACGAGATTGTCGACCGCGAGTTGCCCGGGATCGACTCGGATCGCCGGGTGATTCTCCCGCTGCCAATCTCACCCCCTCCGTCGCCGATTCCCATCCGCACGCCTCTGGGGCGGCCGCTCGTCATCGGAGTGTGTGGTCGGGTAATAACTCAGCAAAAGCGAGTCGATCAATTGCCCGAGTTTTGTGCCGAATTGCGCTCGGCCGATGTCCAATTCCAGCTCGAAATACTGGGTGACGGTCCCGACCGGATTCAGTTGGAGCGGCAATTTGATGGGCGGCCGGAGATTGTTTTTCATGGGCGTAAATCCGGTCTGGAATACTGGAAAATCCTGGACGCGTGGGACGTGATTTTCTTTGCCAGTGAATACGAAGGATTGCCCCTGGCGTTGTTGGAAGCGATGAGTCGAGGCGTGGTGCCGGTCTATCCGTCGATCGGGAGTAGCGGAGATCGGTATGTAACCGGGGTGCGCCCTGACCTGTTGTATCCGGCAGGACGTCTTCCCGCCGCTGCGAGGGTTCTGCGCGAACTTCAGAAATTGGACGCATTCGGGTGGGGATGCCTGCGGGAGGCGTCCTCGCGACTGGCGCTGCCACATGCAGGGGGAGCCTACGACAGTGCGTTTTCTGAGTTCGTCAGGCGAATTGTGTCGTTGCCGCGAATATCGGAACCGCGGCCCCTCCGGGTGGGCGGCTTGGGGGCGTATCTCCCGTTTGGGATTCTCGGGCGCTTACCCGCGGGGAATTTCCTGCGCCGAGGCTTGGTCTGAACGAAATGGGTTGAAATTAGGGCGGGATGCAGAGGATCGGTGCGGAATTTTTCACACCCTTAATCCCCATCGTTCGATCAGCTTTTACATAACTATCATACAGACAACAATTTATACGATATTGAATGTTCCAGTGATACATTTCTTGACAATTCCATGACTCTTTTGTAAATACATTGTAGTTACAATGAATTGGCGATTGCATTACAGATCCTGAGAATTAGAGTCGTTGACAGTGGAGTTTGATTGGGACAATCCGCCGTTCGAGTTGGAAGGTCTTTTGACCGTCCGGGAAGTGGAAGAGTCGTTTGAAGACCCGTTTGCGGTCCGGCTTCTGCCGGATTCGCCGCGGTTCGGAGTGCAGGCTCGGTATTTTAACTTGGGGAAGTCGGTGTCGGGACAGGGATATTTCAGTGTCTATCGGACAAATGGGCGGTTGGCGCGGGTAATTCTGTCCCGGCCTTTTACGGATCAGGAGCAATTTTTTTATCAACGCCGGATGAACAAGACTTTTGCCTCCTAGCGAGCTATGACTGCGACGGCCATCAGCAATTGGGAAGAGGTTCCCCTGTTCGACAGCGAACAGGCAGAAGCCTCGTACTGGGCGGAGAACCAGGTGGACCTCCGCTTAATGGAGTCGGCGACGGTTGTCGGGGCGGAGTCGTCGGAGTCCGTGACGATTACCCTGCGCATGGATCCTCGGATGCTCGCGCGGATCAAACGAATGGCTCGTTCCCGCTACCTTAATTATCAAAGCATGATCAAGCAGTGGTTAAGCGAGCGAATGGAAAAGGAATTGCGTGAACGATGAGCCCCGGCGAGGCTCCGGACACCAACCGCTTCGAGGAATGAAAATGCGTGGACCTTTCGTGATCAAGGCTCGAGATGTGGCGGTAATTGCGCCGATCGCGTCGTCGTCTTCTTCCTCGTCGGCTCGCTCTCGCAGTTGCCGGCTGCCTGCGCCGCGATCGCCTGCGCCGCGATCGTTAGAGGTCGCGTTCACGTTGATCGAGCTGCTGGCGGTGATTGCGATCATGGGGGTGCTCGCCGCCCTCCTGGTTGGTCTTGCGCCGGCAGCGGGTGCCAAAATGCGTGAATCGCGCATTCGGGCTGAACTGCAGCAACTGATTACTGCCATTGAGGAATACAAGGCGAGGTATGGGTTTTTTCCGCCAGATGGTCTCGCCGGCCTGCAGCCGGGCTACGCGCGTCCTGAGCTCAATCCTCTCTACTACGAGTTGACGGGAATGCTGGTTATAAATCCGTTTGATCCCGCGGGCTATTTTCAATCGATCGATGGAGCCCAAAAGCTGAACTCCTTCCAGCTCTCGACCTATTTTGGGCGCACCGGGATTGCGAATTCATCGCCGGATAAGAAGCGAATTCTCAACCAAAGTTTCAAACCCTCGCAGCACGCGAATCTATTTAACCACGTTCCGGGTCAGCCAGACATTGAGCTGCTGATCGTTCCGCAGCCGTGGCCGGCCGCAGACCGTGCCGGCTCCCCGTTAAGCAGTCTTCCCACGATTGTGGGTTATGATCCCGTCCGGAATCCCCTGAATCCATGGCGATATGTTTCGTCCAATCCCACCAACAACCCGGCATCCTATGATCTGTGGGCTGAGTTCTGGCGGGGCAAACAGAAGATAATCATCGGCAATTGGAAGCAATGACTGTCCGGCGGTTTCGCTCGCTTAAATAGATACTTTCTCAAAATCAGTTTCATCGAATCCACTCTATGAATCTCCCGATCCTGACTCGACTCTCCCGCCGCGGTTTCACGCTGATCGAATTGCTCGTAGTGATCGCCATTATTGGGATCCTCGCTGGCATGCTGCTCCCTGCGGTCAGCAATGCTCAAAAGAAGGCCAAGGTCACGATCGCCCGTACGGAGATTAACAATCTCGTCGGTGCCATCAACCAATACCTTGCTACCTATAACCGAATGCCGGTATCCCCCAAGATCCGCAACTCGGTGAATGGCGCCAGCCCTGATTTTACATTTGGGACAATCGAAACGGTTCCGCGAGTCTTCGTCATGGGACTGTCCTCCCCCAGCGCGCCCCCTCTCCCCCAGGTTTTCAACAACAATGGTTCCAATGCGGAACAGAGCAACCGGCAGCTCATTGCCACCTTGCGCGATCAGGAACGATTTGCAAACGGTGACGTGACCGAGAATGGCCCCCAGCACTCCCTAAACCCACAACGCACCGTTTTCCTGAACGTCAAAGATGTCAAGGCCCAGGCACCAGCCGGCGTGGGTGAAGACGGCGTCTACCGTGATCCCTGGGGTAACCCCTATATCGTCACGTTGGATCTGAATTATGACAACAAGAGTCGTGATGGGTTTTATCGTCGAGACGTTATTTCGAAGGATCCGACCGACTCCAATGGTATCCGGGGCTTGACGGGCTTGGTCAAGGCCACCGATGCGAACAACAATTTTCTCAGTGACGCCTATGAGGCCAATGCCACGGCCATGGTTTGGTCGTTTGGTCCGGACCGGAAGGCGGACGGCGGCACCAAGGCTGACAACAAGGCGGGGGCCAATTTTGACAACATTCTTAGCTGGAAGTAGACGCGACGCGACTGCCGCAGGAAAGGTCTTCATGAATTCTAACCGCCCTCCAATGCCGTCGCCCGAGCTCCGGTCTCCCGTAGCGGTCTCCTGGCGTGCGAGGGGATTCACGCTGATCGAGATGCTGATCGTCATCGCGGTTATCGGAACCTTGGCCGTCATCAGCGGGCCGGCATTGAAGGGGCTGGGCAAGACGAATGCCCGATCGGCAGCGCAGCGGCAAGTCCTTGACGACCTCGGTTTCGCCCGGCAGTCCGCGATTAAGAATCGGACGACGGTCTGGATGGTTTTCGTGCCGCCCAATGGACAGCCCAATTCCGGTCGATCCACGATCTTCCAGCAATATCAGGTCTTGAGTCAGTCCGGATTCTTGTCGTCACTCACAGGTCCCTATGACCCGCTGAAACAGGTGGTACTCCGGTCTTTCACGAATGCGGTGCTGAGCCAGTTGACGGGGTACACCCTTATTTCCCGCAGCGGGGTCGGTGACCAACCGGGTCGCGCGCGGTTTAAATTTCTGACCGAGTGGAGGACATTGCCCGATGGCATGTTGTTTCCCCAGTTTTTATTCAACCGTTTTGGCGGTCCGCAGTTTCCAGGGCCGCTGAGGCAGTATCCGAATTACCTTGGCATTCAAACCAATTGGCTGGGGCTTCCGTTCCCGATTTTGGTGGATCATCCCGTGAACCGCCTTTACGAAAGGCAGTTCATTTCCGATGAAGATTCCGAAGGATATGGCCTCCCGGCAATCGGATTTGGTCCCAACGGCCAGGTTGTCCTGGGACCCTATGGGGTACCGATGAATCGGGCGACCCGAAAGGGCGGCATGCCGCCGACGGATGTTTACCTGGCGATCGCGGAGGGTAGCGTGTTTGTTCCGCGGTTGGCCGATGGCCGATTCGACCTCGCTGTCCCCCCGGATTCGGTTGAGACGCCCACGGGCAACTGGACCAACAGCATCATCCGAATCTCAAACCTCACCGGCCGCGCCCGGTTGATAAAACCTGAATTTGCGCCATGAAGACCACGCTTTTCCTTCGCCGGTCCGCGGCCTTCACGATGATCGAACTCGCCCTGTGCATTGCGGTCGCTGGTTTCGCCCTCGTGGCGATTATCGGCGTCCTGCCGACGGGTATGAACGCTCAGAAAAGGAACCGAGAAGAGACGATCATCAACGCCGATGCGCAGTATTGGCTGGAGGCGATCCGGAACGGCAGCGTGGATCTCCGTGATCTGGTCGATTACGTCGACATCATCCGGATCACGAGTTCGAACAGGTTAACGGGTTCCTATGATGTCACCCACTTCGCGGGTCCTCGTTGGAAAACTTTGGTTGGATTTAGTCCGCCGCAGAATCGGGCTAGATTTTTCGATGATCTCAGCCCAGGAAGTGCCCACCAGGGACTGGTTTCGGCGACCAACATTATCGGATTGCTGAGTCAGCCGAAGGTGTTTCCACATCCGAGCGGCGATTCGCGTAGGAATCTGACCAACGAGGTTCTCGCCATTGTCCGTGCCATCACCGGTTCCGCGATTGAGAAGCCGGCGCGGGATCCTCATTCCGCAAATTCCGAGGCAGCGCTCGACTTCGCCTTTAAGTATGCGATGACGGTTGAACTTCTCCCGTATGCTGCTTTTCCTCTGGATTCACCGGATGCCGGCCGTCTTCGGAATATGGGAAATTACCTCTACGATTTGAAGCTGACCTTTGAGTGGCCGGTGTTTTTTGTAGAGGGCAAACTGCGGACCGGCCAGGGCCGACGGGTTTTTCGGACTCAGGTCGCGGGCAACTTGTACCAGGAACCGAATTCGAGCCGGCCGGGTGACTGGGACTACAACCGCCGATACCTCCGGCGCGATGAATTCGTGACCAAACATCCCTGACATGAACTTCCCCGACTTCACCGTCGCCGGCCTGAAAAGGCCATCTTTCCGACGATCTCGCGGCTTCACGCTGCCAGAGTTGTTGGTGGCTGTCAGCCTGCTCTCGATCGTCGTTTTGGCGCTGTACTCGGTTTTTAACCAGACCCAGAAAGCCTTCCGGGCAAGTCTCAATCAGACGGACGTGGGGGAAAGTGGCCGCGCCGCATTTGACTTTATCGTACGCGATCTCGAGCGGGCAGTGCGGCTGCAGGAATTGCCGGATTCCCTCACCAATAACGGAGTCAACTTGGTTCTCCGGCGGATGGTTGCGCCGGGGTTGGAGCCATTGATTGCTACGCTGGGCGGACCCGGCCGCCTGGCAAATGCCTTTGACGAAGTGTTCTTCATCACGCGGCATCCGGTGCAGCCCAACCGCTATGAGCCACTGGGATTTTTTGTCAGTGCCGAGAGCAAGCCCGGCGTTTTTCCCACCAATGGAGTGGGCACGTTATACCGACTTTTCCAGCCACCGAGTTTTCCCAACTATGCCAACCCGAACCAGCCGTTTCCCAATCCCTGGCTGAATTTCATGTCCATTTCGAATCGGACGAGCCGGCAGTTCACGCGCTCGCAGGTCATTAAGAACAGATATTTTGCCCTGCCGGTTGGACCGGATCGGGCGATACAGTTTCGCACTAATTCTTCCCGACTGATTGATGGTGTTGTGCTTTTTCGCGTCTCCGCCTGCGCCGCGAATGGCCGGATCTATGACCGGTACGATAATTGGTTTAGAACCAACGAAGTCTTAGTTGCTCCCCAACTCTATGAGAGAGAATGGGCTTTGCTTCAGGATCAGGGGGTCGATTTGGGCTTCGTGAGGGCCAAAAGAAACGAGCAACGCGCGGCCGTCGCGACTCTGAGAGTCGAGGAACCGAACGAATTCCCCCTGATTCTTTTTGAAGGGCCTTCTCTGCCCGCTTTTCTCGAAGTCGAACTCGCGATTTTGGAGCCTGCCACTCTCGAAACGTTTCGCTCACTGCCTTCGGATCTAGCCGGCTTGACGCTCCGACAAGACTTCCTTCGGCGCAACGCCGGAAAGGTTCAGATCTTCCGCCAACGCATCCCTCTGCGAACCGCACCCCGCTTGCCATGAACTTTTCAGCCGCCCATCGTCCGTCGGGTTTCCGTCGCGGCGCTTCCGCGCGCCGGCATTCCGAAGGAATCGCCCTTGTCATCACGTTGATTATGCTGGCGGTGGTGACGATTACTGCCGTGGCGTTCCTTGCTGTCAGCCGTCGGGAAAGGAGTTCTATATCCGCGTCCAGCGACCAAATTGATTCACGCTATTTTGCCGAAGCCGCTACGGCCCGCGCCAAATCGGAGATCGCCTCGCGCCTGGCGGCGACCGGATCGCGGGCGTCTGCCTGCTTTTTCGTCTCCACCAACTTTGCCCCCATGGCACCGCTGGCGGGTGTGAATTTAAACCCGTATCTCGACCTGCTCTATCGCGCGCCAGCGATCAACGATCCGACGGCCGGCACCCTTCGGCAGCTTCGAATGCTCACGAACCTGCTCTACGATCCCCGCGCGCCTGTTTTCGTCCGGACCAATGCGAATTCACAGACCCCAGGGGAGGCTCGGTACTTCATTGATTTGAATCAAAGCTGGGTGTTTGAGCCGACGACCAACTATGTGGAGCGGGTGCTCGACGTGAACGGAAATCCAATCCCGCTGCCGGGCAATGCCGGATTCCAGACGGTCACAAACTGCCTGGTCGGAGATCCGCAGTGGATCGGCGTTCTCGAGCACCCGGACCGGCCGCATTCCAGCGAGAACCGGTTTATTGGACGGTATGCCTATGTTGTGGTTCCGACCGGGCGCACCCTGGACTTAAACTATATCCACAACGACGCGAAGCGATTGGGGGCGGGTCTCGACGGGTTTAACCGCAACCAGGGGTTGGGCTCCTGGGAGCTGAATCTCTCCGCCTACTTGCGGGAGTTGAACACGAATATCTGGCAGCGATACCAATTCAGCACGAACCTGGGACAGGCAAGCTCCCAAGGTGGTGGGAACCCCGCCCAGGACGCCAACCGCACCGCGGCACGGTTGTTCGAGGAGCGAGCCAACGGAGTGGTGGCCGCGAGTATCAATACGACTTTTGGCGGCACGCTGGTGCCTTCCCTGACCAACAGTTACCAGGATTTGTATGCCGATGGTCCCCGGTTGGATCTGCCGCAAAGTCCTCAGGTTCTGGCAAATCAGCAGGATACCGGCGTTGGGCCAAGCCGAGGAGATCGGATGAATTGGCCGGGTGCGGATCAAGACAAACCTTTTGGGGATCCGTTCCAGCTGCTTTCGGTACCCAGTCTGCAGAATTCATTGGGCGGGAATGCCATCAACTATACATTCTACCGCCTCCTGTCCTCGCTCGGCACCGATACACCCGATGGGCGATTCTACTATCGGGCCAATCCCGATGGTTCCGTGTCCAAGGTCGCGAAGCTCAACCTCAATTGGGCGCACGGCGATAGTGGCGACATTTTGTCTGCGCCTCAAATCAACGCGTCCGGCCAAACGGTTCCGTTTCGGCGTTGGACCCCGTTGGAATGGTTTACCAACGCCGCGGATCGCCTCTTGCGGAACGAGCTAACTTTCAACGGCTACGGCTTCACCCTTACCAATATTCCGGTGCGTCACAACCGGATTGTGATCGAAACGAATCCGCGCAATGCGGCACGACCGATCAGCCGCTTTGTTCACCACGAATACGATGCCCAGACCCATCGCCTGCTGCAGCTCGCGGTAAACATTTATGATGCGACAACCCGCACGAATGCCCGACCGACGGTGCTGCGCCCGCGATTCTATCGACTGACCGAGACGTTCACCAATGCCAACAAGTCTACCGTAACGTATACAAATGTTTACATCGGTGGATTCCAAGAGGTGACCAATGCGGATTTCGCTTTGCGGCTGCCCTGGCGCGACCTGGACGGCGTCATCAATGGGATCTCGTTGATTGGGGAAGGCGACGTTGGATTCAGACTCAGCCAGGGAAATGTTCGAGACAACAGCACCGACTGCAATATCTACGGGGTGCCGTGGGTCATCGGGGCGAAAAAGGGATACCCGAGCTTCAGCGAAGCGGTGTGGCAGACAGGAGTGCGCGTGACCCGGCGGCTCCAATTGGAACGTCCGCGACCGAACGCGGCGCCGCAGACCAATTTGCTGTATTCGATCGATCTCGAGCGGAATATTTCCTTGGAGGCCTGGAACTCGTACACCAACGCGTACAGGGGCGATCACGAGATCCTTTATACTAATATTGTTCATCTCAGCTTCTCGAATCGCGTGGGCGCCACCGAATCACTATTGCCAATCTATACTAACTTTGCATCGACGATCCCGACGTTCCGATACGTCGAGCGTTTTGATCAACGGAGTAATCCGCTCGTTGATGCACGGACTGGGGTTCCAGTTTCGCCGGCCTCGGGCATCACGAACGAATGGGCACCGAGCACGAGTTTGTCTTCCATGCGAATCTTCGTGCGGACCAATGCGCAAGTGGCATCGTTTAACTATACGCTCGAAAATGGAACCTGGGCGTTGCGTCAGACGCAACCTCTGGATGACATTATTCTGGGGAGTCGGCGCCTTGGATACAATGTCGCGTCGCGCAACGATCTGACGCCAAATCTGTCGATGCAGGTCACGAATTACTTGGTCTACGCAGTGGTCGACCGGTCGCAGCCCGCCTTCCCGCGGATTCTTGATTTTGTCAATATCAAGAGCACGGCCATCGAAACCAACATTATCGCGCAATTCACCGATCCGCAGACGCCTCCGATCATTGCGAATACTCCGGTGACCCACAATCACATCTGGATGACCGATCGTCTCGGGGCGGGTTCGCTCACCGTAGGAATGACCAATCAGATGTATGTCTCGCTGTCGACAAATGAGTATCAATATTTTCAGATTGTGAAGGGGGCGGCGGGAATTCCCACCGTCCGCGCCAAGAGTCCCAATGGGGTGCCACTCGGCCCGACTATTACCACGGTGAAGCGGGAGGTTTTGAAGCGCCGCTATTTTATGGGCCTGGATCCGGCCAATGAATTTCTCAACTACGGCGATGCAGTGGATGTCAGTACACCGTTCATCGGCGAGGCCACCTTTTCAAGAAAGTTTCTCCTGACCGACCGGCGCGCCGCGAATGATCCGGTCGTGCACTATACCCTCGAAGATCTTCGGCCCGGGGCGGTTTGGTTGATCGTCGATCCAGATGGCGGTCCGGGCCGTTCACCGAACGGGCAGGGAACCCAGATGCCCAGCGATGCCAGCCACCACCGCATTGAGGCCGGTCGTGACATGAAGGCCCGCAGTGTGCGCGCCTATGCGCCCTGGGGTTGGGGCCAGGCCCTACCCGGTGGTGCTGCTGGAGTTGCTTCGGGGGCTGGCATGACCGTGGAAAAGGATCCCGGACGCAAGGATCCCGGAATCACGGCGTCCGACGATTGGGATTTTCCAAGCTCGCCCCTCCCCTCCGTGGGTTGGCTCGGCCGGGTGCATCGGGGAACGCCTTGGCAGACGGTCTATTTGAAATCGGCGGTTGTGCCATTTGGAGTCGATTTCCGGGTGGCTCGCGAGCCGCGCCATCGAATGCCGGGAACGATGAATCGATTCGCAAACGAGTTCGGAATTCACGCGGGCGTGCCGCAGGGCCCTGCTAATCCATCATTTCAGCCTCCCAACGCGTGGCCTGTTTGGGCCGGCAACTATTACACCCACCCGGTCGCTGACTGGCATCTCCTCCATCTCTTCACGGTGGCGATCAACGACAATGCGGCCCGTGGCTTGCTCTCGCCAAACCAGGTGGAGCCGGCGGCTTGGGCAGCCGCTCTCGGCGGAGTGACAACCGCCGGAGTCGTCGGAAAGTTTGGTAACCCGGAACCCACCGTGATCGAACCCGCGACACCCGAATTCCATCGGATCGTCCGTTCTATTAACAACGCTCGCGGCCTGACCCGCAGCGGTGTGTTCGACGGAATCGGCGGGTTTCTTTCGGCTCCGGCGGTGACTTTGGAATCTCCGTACTTGCCGAATCGTTACATTGCCGGCCCCTTGGTGAATGCCAAATCCGACGAAATCCTAGAGCGCATTCCCCAGCAGATCCTCTCTCTCATGAGGGAGGATCATCCCCATTACACGATCTATGCTTACGGACAATCGCTCAAGCCAGCGCAAGCCTCGTTGCTGAACCAGCCCGGACCGCTGTACGGCATCTGCACGAACTACCAGGTCACGGGTGAATTTGCGACCAAGACGGTGATACTTTATGGTGGTTCCACAACGAACCTTCGCGCGGATGTTCAAAAATACGAGGTGCTTTCCCAGTAATTCCGCCGCACGGCCGGGCCGTTGTTGGTTGGGTGGTTTCCTACCCTCTGAATCCTGAATTTTATTTCCGCGCAACTTATGCGAATCTCCCGGTACAAGTGGTCTTTGGTAATATTCCTAGTGGCTTTGGTGGTCACTCTCCGGTACGGACTGTCTCCCAGCCGGGTGGACGTTCCTGCTGCCGGACCAATCGCGAAGGTCACGGTTTTGCCGGATATTACGGCTCCTCTGGCCTCCCTCGCTGCCGGAAGTCCGGGGCATGGCATTGTGCCCGCTTCCACGATAGGGCGGCGTATTGAGATTGTCTCGGCTTCCCAGGCTACGCCGCGATTCATCGATACCCGTTTTCCACTGCGGCTGCGTAACACCCCAGAAGCGTTTGACCATTTGATCCGACAGGATAGCGCGTTGTTGCTGCGACACGCTCTGATAGATCCCACCAGTCCGGAGCCGTTGGTCATTCCGGATCACCTTCGTAGCGCGGAAGAACCGGGTGCCTACCTCGTGCAGTCCCGGGGGGCAATCGACGATTCTTTCCGCGGACAAATTCAAGCGGCAGGGGGCGAGGTTGTAGCTTACATCCCCAACAATGCCCTGCTCCTCCGGTTATCCCGGGCGGGAGCGGAGCGATTGGAATCTTCGCCCGGGGTGGGCGCCGTCCTTCCGTATGAACCTTATTTTAAATTGGATGCGACCCTGCTTGCTCTCGCGGTTGAGCAGCGGGCGCTTTCCGAGGGTACTCGCGTCCACTTGACGGTCTATGAGAGCCCGGACACCGTGACGCGGTTGGAATCGATGGCAGGCCCCGTGCTATCTCGGACCGCGTCGCCGTTTGGTCCGGTGCTGACCTTTGAGCCGGTTCCGACCGCCTGGATTTTTCTCGCACGGGACCCGGATGTGCATCACATCGAAACGGCCCGACCGCGAGTACTGGCAAATGATCTGACCGGGCATCGGGTTGGCGCGACCCTGAGCGACTTGAACACAGTTCCTTATCTTGACCTCGGGGGTAGCGGTGTCTTGGTCAATCTTAATGACTCGGGGGTCGACAGCCTTCATCAGGATCTGCAGGGCAGGGTGTCCTCGGTGGATCCCTCTGTTTTGAGGGATGTCGAAGGGCATGGCACGCATGTGGCCGGCATCATCGCGGGCTCGGGAAGCGGTCGCGTGGCCGGACAACCCTCGGGCTCGATCAGCAATGCGAGCTACCGCGGCAAAGCGCCTCTGGCTGAATTATATGTGCTGCCCGTTGACCTGAAAACTGGGCCGAAGCAATCGGACGAATTCATCCAGACCAACGCTGCAGCTAAGAAAACCTTTATTTCTAACAACAGCTGGAACTACTTCGGGACTTACGATTACACTTCGGCCTCCGCCAGTTATGACGCGGCAGTCCGGGATGCGGTGCCCCGAGAGAGCGGTTCCCAGCCTATCCTCTACGTGTTTTCGGCGGGCAACGACGGAGGTGGCAATGAAGCCGGAATCGGTGGATCCCAGGATACGATCGCCTCGCCTGGAAACGCCAAGAATGTGATCACGGTTGGGGCGTTGGAAAGCCCCCGATTCCTGACGAACTCCGTCGTGGTGGACACAAACGGGGTGGTGGTTTCGCTGGACCAAATTAACACCAATTTGCCTCCGGAGACGTATACTACCAACGTTGTTTTTTATGACGTGAGCGACAGTGACACTCAGGTTGCCCCCTATTCGAGCCGTGGCAACACCGGCATCGGCGTTGAGGGTGATGCCGGGCGGTTTAAGCCCGACGTGGTGGCACCCGGCTCCTTCATTATTTCAGTCCGATCACGCGATTGGAAACTGGAGAATCAGGTTGCTACGAATTCGCCGGAGTACTATGCGCTCCGGGAGATGAATGATCAACTGGCCACCAATATTCCCCCCGATCAACAGTACCGGTACGAAACCGGCACATCGATGGCGGCGCCGGCAGTCACTGGGATCCTCGCCCTAATGCAGGAATTCTTTCAAAAGAATCAGCTCGACTATTCACCGGCCCTGTTCAAGGCCCTGTTGATCAATGGGGCGCGGCCGACGGATGAAACCACCTACTCGATTAATCCAGATGAACCGTTCAACTACTCTGGATGGGGCCAGGTGCAGTTGACCAACAGTATTCCGCTCGCGTGGGCCAAGAAGGACAACATTAACCGTGGGTCGAATTCCCCGACGTTATATGTTCCAGAATCCTATACGAACGCCCTGGCCACGGCGGAATCCCGTGCCTGGCGCCTGGAATTGAACCCGACAAATGCTGCGGAGGCGGAGCTGCGACTGACGCTGGTCTGGACCGATCCCCCGGGCAATCCGGCGGCATCGGTCAAGCTGGTCAATGACCTGGACCTCATTGTCTCAAACGTCGTGGACCAGACCGTTTACATCGGCAACAGCTTTTATCCGCGGAACAACGAGAGCGTCCTGTACAACATCGAGTCGACGAATTCCTGGCGAGCGCTCCAGTTTGACAACGTCAATAACGTGGAGAGCATTGTTCTCCGAAATCCGAGCACTAACTACGTGGTCTTCGTCAATGCACGGCGCGTGAACGTGCAGTCGCTGGGCAGAAATTCTCCGACCCAGTCTGGCCGAACCAACCAGCCGACTCTCCAGGATTTTGCCCTTGTGGTATCATCGGGTGACGGCGGTTCCGTGCCCGTGATTACCGGTTTCACTCCGACGAATGGACTCCGTTTCCCGCTTCCCTCCGAACCGCATAGCCTCACCAATGGCAATCCTGTTTTAAACGACCGCGCCGGCGAGAACTCGCCGCGACTTGGAACACAACGTGGCATCACGAACCAGTGGCATTTCTACACTTTTACCAATCATATCGGCGAGACCAACGTGGTTGGTAATACGACCAACGTTGCTGGAACGAACCTTGCCTTCGTAACCTTCCTGCCCCACGAACTGGCAGTGCCCCGTGCGAACGAAGCCGACGTCGATTTGTACGTTTCCACGAATGCCACGCTTTTGACCTTGGATCCGAACGCCCTTGCCGCCGCTCTCAAGTCGATCACTCGAGGTGGTACGGAATTAGTGCTCCTGACAAACGATCCCGCGCAGTCGAACGTGGTTTACTACATCGGTATCAAATCGGAGGATCACCAGGCGGCGAGCTACGCATTTATCGGGCTGAGTTCGAATCAGCGATTCTTTGAAAGCGAGGACGGCAAGGTCACCTTGCGGGGGATCAACATCCGAATGCCAATTCCCGATGGCTCACCCAGTCGACCGGGCGTGGGGATTACCATGGCGATTGCCGCCTCATCGTTTGAGGTGGGTGCCATTGAGATTTATCAGACTCTTTCCCACCAAAAATTTTCTGACCTGCTCCTCAACTTAACGCACCAAAGTGATTTTTCCGTTCTCCACAGTCATCGCCCCTACTACGACTGGTACCAAGGCCGCTATGTGGACGGGGGAGTGAACATTACGAATTATTACAATGATTCCGGGCTCGGATTCCGCGATGTCTATTATCCTCCCGATGGGCCCGGCAGTCTGAACGCCTACCTGGGAACCCCGATTAGTGGGGTTTGGATATTGAATGGCATTGATAACGCCCTGGGCAACACCGGCCTTGTGTCCAATTTTCAAATCATTTTGGAGGAAAATGACCTCAGTGGCTTCCGCCGCCGCAGGCTCGACGCCGGTCGTTGCCGCCTCGAAGTCGTCAACGTATCTGCGGATGTCAGTCGAATGACGGTTTTGGTCACGAACCAAATTCCATCACTCCCGCTCCAGGTATTTATCCAACGGGATGATGTACCGGACGTCCTCGTGCCAACCAATAATCTCCGTTACGCGGAGATTCTGCCGCCGGGCGGCTCCGTCTCGATTGGAGTGCGGGATTCGCCACCCTTGACGCCGGGTCGCTATTTTATCGCGGTTTGCAATTTGAACGGCGTCGCGGTTGAATACGACATTGGGGTCCGATTCGAACGAGATCTGGACTCGCAGTTTAGTCGGAATTACCTGCCCACGAGCGCCCTCACACTTAAAGATCTCGCGCTGGTCGATGGCCAGGTAACCGTGGACGATGCGCGGTTGGTCACCGCGGTTAAGGTTGGGTTGAGGCTGACGAACGGGTTTATCTCCGACCTCCGGGTTGCCCTCGTCAACCCGTCGGGGCAGCGCGTCATTCTGACGGAAAATCGTGGGACGTTGACCAATCAGAATTTTGGCAGTCGGATTATTTCAACCGATTTTCAGCATGTTGCCTTGACCTGCGAGCCCGGCGGTCGCGTAAGCCTATTCCACAATGGTAACCGGGTCGCGGAATCCTTGTTATCGGGAATCACACTGCCAACCAATCGGGCTTTTTTCTTCGGCGAAGACCCGACCCGACGACGTGCGCTCGCCCATTCGCCCGTGACCCTCGATGACTTTGGATTCTGGCGGCGATCGTTGACGGATCTGCAGTTGTGGGATGTGTTCCTCCGTGGCCTCTTCCGGCAGACGAAGGGATCACCGGCAGACCGCTTGCTTGATATGACGGGCTACTGGCCATTCGACACCGACTCTCAAGACAGCCTCAACGGACTGGACGGTGTCGATCAGGGCAGCGTGAGCACCGCCCTCGGCCGAATCGGGGGTGCCCGATCGTTTACGGGTACGAATGGCCTCTCTCGGGTGGCTCCGGACGACCTTTTGAATTTCACGAATTACGGCCGTGGGTCGTTTACAATCGAGGGGTGGATCCGGGTCAACGATCCCGTGAACGAGGTCGTGATTGCGGGCTGGGGTGATGACAAGAAGCAATTTAGTCCCGCACTTCTCGCCGGCTTTCCCCCGCCGTTGGGGAACGGAGTGGGTTCTTTGAGTGCGGTATTTCGGACTCCAACAGGGCAGGACCTGGTGGTGTCTTCGGCTGCCGGTCTGGTCACGGCTACGGCGCGGACGACTAATTTCTTATACGCCAATTTCACAGAGTTTACGAACGGAACCCCGCCGGAGCTAATCAAGTTCGCGACGAGTGGGTTCGATGGACAACGGGAATTCTTCGCCGAGGAATCTATGGCCCCGCTTTTGAGCCAGGTGGGTGCCGGGGTGTGGCGTCTGGAGGTCACGGATGATCGCACGGGGGGTGCCTCGGGAATTGTATCAAGCTGGCAACTGGCACTCACGTTTGCTCCGACCAATATCCCGACCGTGCAGCTAACCAACGGTCTTTCGTACTCCGACTGCCTCCAGGGGGGGCAACAGTTGCATTTCGTGGTCTCGGTTCCGTCCGAGGCCACTCAAATCACCAACCTTCTGGCTAATCTAACCGGCGCTGGAGGCATCGACTTGATCTATAGTGCCAGTGGCGTTCCCGATGGTAACCAGCCTGATGACGTCTTCTTACTCGAAGACATTCAGAAGTCCGCTCGCTACGTCCTGACGACAAACCTACCTCCGGTTTTGCCGCGGGGACAAAGGTATTATCTCACCGTACAGAATACGGATCCCCGTACTACGAATTGCTTTCGGCTGCAAGTAAACCTGGGTGTGCCAATTATTCCCCTCACCGATGGTGTGCCCTATGCCGCATCGTATGGGAATGATGGACTGCTTGGTTTCTTCCAGTACGATGTGCCGGCCGACGGACTGGAGACGACGTTTGCGGTGACCAACGCGAATCAGGACGTCAACCTGGTGCTTCGACAAAGCCCTAATTTACCGACGAGAACCACCTATGACTACGCTAGCACCCAACCCGGATTGAGGCCGGAAATAATTATTGCGGGTCTCGGTAGCGAACCGGTTCCGCTCTCGCCCGGAAGGTGGTACCTTGCGGTATATCCAGTCAATTCCACTCTGCCGATCCTTTCCCCCGTCCGGTATACCATCGTTGCCCGGACCACGCGGGGGACCCTGACACCGGTGTCTAGCGGTAGCACCTTGCCCCAGACGAATACGACCGGCGAGATTGATTATTTCAACATCGACGTCGCGGGTGATCCGGTGGCCTTGATCATCGGGGTGACCAATTTGGAGGGTGCAGTCAATGCGGTATTGCGACGGGCTTCTCCCCTGCCAACTCCCACCTCGTTCGACTACGCGAGCAAACGTCTCGGGAATGCTGCGGAAGAGTTTGTTATCGGCCGCGACAGCAGGCCAGTGCCGGTCGGTCCTGGGAAATGGATTTTGGGTGTTTATCCGACCACAGCGGGCACCGTACGTTACACCGTCTCTGCCCTTGTCCAGGTGGATCCCGGCAACATCACTCCCTTGCCGGAAGAATATGATCTTTTCGTCGATTCCGGCGCACAGATTCCCTTCACCAATTATTTTCAACTGACCGTGCCTGGCAATGCGACGAACGCGACATTCCGTTTGTCCCAGTTGACCGGCGACGCTGACCTCTATGCCCGGCGTGCGGCGCTTCCGGATGGGACTGGTTTTGACTTTCTCAGCGCGAATCCGAGTACCAACGACGAAGTGATTGGAGTCAGCCGAGTAGTGTTCCCACGGCTGAGCGGCGACTGGTACTTGGCGGTTGTTTCTCGCGACGCCTCGGCGACCAACTATGTCGTCCGGTTTAGCTTCAGTGTCGATGCGATCCCGCAACCAGTGATTACCACGATCGAGCTGGCACCTTCGGGGGACCGCGTGGTGATGCGATGGGGGGCAGTTCCCGGACGTCGCTACGACATTCAGGAGGCCTCAGCGTTGGCGGAGACTTTAACCTGGACGACGATAGCCACGGTCGAGGCGGTGACGACGGAAGGGGTTTATGAGTTAGTGCCACCGGCGGGCGAGCTGTTCCGGTTCTACCGCGTGATCAATGCCCCATGAGCGGTGATCAATCGCGGGTGCCGTTGATTGTCGCCCTGAATCCGGCGGTCGATGCCGAGTGGGTGGTGGAGGAGGTGCGGCTCAGCGAGAAAACAGAGGTCGAGTCGGAACGGCGGTGGCCGGGTGGGAAGGGAATCAATGTTGCGCGCTGGTGGCGTTGGCTGGGGGGCCGCCCGTGGCTGTTTTTACCCGTCGGCGGAACTACCGGTCGCGAACTTTTAGCGGGTATCCGCCGCGAAGGATTGCGCGCAGTCCCATTTTCGCTGCACGAACCGACGCGCGTAAACGTCATTGTTACACCGAGACGCGGGCCGCAGTTGCGCCTCAATCCCCTTTGGCCACGATTTTCCGCCTTGGAGGCACGCCGATTGAAGCAGGCACTTTCCGCCCAGTTTCAACCGGGGAGATGGGTCCTATTTTCCGGTGCGCTGCCGAAATCCCTGCGGGTTGACACCTACGCTGAACTCATCCGAATGGCCCGGCGCAAAAAGTGCCAAACGGTTCTGGATTGCGACGGTGAGGCCTTTCGTTTGGGCGTCGCCGAAGGTCCGATCCTGGTGAAGCCCAATGAATTTGAATTGGCCCAATGGGCGGGGCGGAAATTGACGACGCCTGCCGCCGAGGCTGTGGCCGCCACCCGTTTGTCCCGGCAGACGGGCGGATGGGTGTTGGTTTCGCTCGCGCGGCGTGGTGGATTGCTGGTTAACGCGACCGAGCGATTTGTTCGCCATGAGGCGGCGGTGGCGGTTACCGTTCGAAACACCGTCGGTGCCGGGGACGCTCTTCTTGCCGCCGTCTGCCGCGCGATGATCGAAGGTGTTCCGCCGGCGGAGTGGCTCCGGCGCGGGCTTGCCGCAGGGAGTATGGCCGTGACGGTTCCACCGGGTTGCCTGCCTCCCAAAACATGAGCGATTCCAAAGATTGACTGACCCATGTCCGCCTTGGAGGAACTCGAGTTGGAAGAGGCCTTTGCACAAAAGCAGATGTCTCGGGCGACGTTTACGCGGTTGCTCGGATGGTTGCGCCCCTATCGCCGAAGGCTTTGGTGGAATCTGGTGCAAACGGTGATGGCCACCATTTCATCGCTTTTCGGTCCCTACCTGATTCAGGTGGGTATCGATCGCCACCTGGGCCACGCCGAGCCCTTGGCGGTCGCTTTGCGCGGACTGGTTCTAATTTCCGTTTTTTACGTGTTGAACTTGCTCGCCGGGTGGGGACTTTCCGCCGTGCAGGTACGCAGTGCCATTCACATCGGGCAAGGCGCGATGAACGACCTGAGATTGGCGGTATTTGAGCACATTCAGAAATTATCTCTGAACTATTTCGACAAAACCCATCAGGGTAGAATCATCGCGCGCGCCGACTCGGACATTGAATCCCTCGATCGCATTCTCACATGGGGGCTGAACCAGCTCCTGTCGAGCACTCTTACTCTGGTTGGGGTGGTTGTCCTGATGCTCCGCTACGATTGGAGGTTGTGCCTGGCCGTCGGAATGGTCCTTCCAACGCTAGTCTATGCGACACGATTGTTCCATCGATATGGAATCGAGGCGTACCGCGAGATGCGGCGGATTTCTTCCCGCATCACGGCGTCCATCGCCGAAAACATTCAGGGAATCCGCGTGGTCCAGTCTTTTGCGAGGGAATCCGTAAACCTGCACCGTTTTCGTCAGGTTCATGACGATTATGGCAGGCGGGTGCTGGTCGCGGCGCGTGTTTTTCACACCTACATGCCGGTGGTTGGATTTCTCAGCGGTTTGGGGATCGCCATCGTCCTGGGGTATGGTGGCCACCTCGTTTTTCAACGAGAAATCACCGTCGGGGCTCTGGCGGCGTTTATTCTCTACATTGGTATGTTCTTCGGTCCCATCTACACGATGGGTGATCTCTATAATGCTGTGCTGTCAACGGCGGCAAGTGCGGAACGCATCTTCCAACTGCTGGACACCCCTCCACAGATTCGAGATCGCCCGAACGCCGCACCGCTACTGCCCCTGGAGGGAGCGGTGCAGTTTGAGAACGTTTGGATGCGCTACGACTCCACCCCGGAAGATCAATGGATACTGGAGGACGTCAGCTTCCAAGCGAAACCGGGTGAGACCATTGCCCTCGTCGGAACGACTGGCTCTGGCAAGACCACGATCATCAGTTTGCTTTCCCGGTTTTATGAACCGCAACGGGGCCGTATCCTGCTCGATAGCGTGGATATTGCGGGGGCGACCCTGCAGTCGCTGCACAACCAGATCGGAGTTGTGACGCAGGATAACTTCCTCTTTTCCGGCACCATAATGGAAAACTTGAAGTACGGTAAGTCTGACGCCACCGATGATGAGGTCCTGCAGGCTGCGCAGATATTAGGAACCGACGATGTGATTCGCCGCTTTGTCGACGGCTACCAGACCAAGGTTTCGGAGCGAGGCGGCAACTTTAGTGCCGGCGAACGGCAGTTGCTATGTTTCACCCGCGCTCTCGTGGCGTCTCCGCGGATTCTGATCCTGGATGAAGCGACGAGTGCGGTGGATCCGCAGACGGAAGCCGTGGTGCAGAATGCCTTGGAACGATTGATGAATCGGCGGACATCGATTGTGATCGCTCATCGCCTGACCACCGTTCGCAAGGCTGACCGGATTCTGGTCTTGAAAGCAGGCCGGATTGTCGAACAGGGCACTCACGAGGAGTTGTTAGCCCAGGGTGGCGTGTATGCGGATTTGCATGCCGAATTTGCCCGTCACTCGAAGGACGCCTTTTAGTCAAGTCTTGACTTTTCCGCCATCCGATTGAACCTTCCCACGTTACTTGTGTCAGTTTTGTGGCTGTACTGAAGGTAAGCCGCGAGTCGCGGCCCGCTTCAGGTTCAGTCGGCAGTCTCTGAAAGGCGCTAATATGACCAAGACAGACGACCTCGCAGCCGAGATCTTGCGCGATAACCGCCACCCGTTCCGGGCATCAGGTGATCGTCCCCGGAAACCTCAAAAAAACCGCTACGAACGGCGGAAAACACGAGAGTTGATCAAACACATAGATTGGACCTGGGAGTAGTTCCCCGGGGGGGCGGCACCTGCCGCACGAGCCATTGCCGCTGGATCGCAGGATCCAGTTTCTGAACTCCAGATGACGTTTTGGAGGCCGGAGTCTTCGCCTCGTTTGTTCGGTGGTCCTCCCGTGTAGGCTTCGGCTTTCGCCAGCACAACTTTTGTGATTTTCCGGGTTGCGTTGGAGCGGGATCCCGGCGGAATACGGGGAATGACCATTCAATTAGTGGATCGGCGGGACGGTGGGGCATCGATTAAGGTACCTTCGGGACTCCGGCGCGAGACCGGCGATTCAGACACAGAGTCGGTGGTGCGGACTGCTTTCACCACGGAACGGCAGTGGGTTGGCTTGGTGCGGGTCCTCTTGGGTCTGCTCCTGGCATTGTCTGGTGGCCGCGCTGATGACTGGCCTCAGTTTCTTGGACCGAAAGGAAATGGCGTCTCGGGCGAGACCGGGCTTGTGAATCGATTCCCGACCAACGGACCGGTTCAGGTTTGGCAAAAAACTGTCGGTACCGGATACAGCGCCCCGTCGGTTCGCGATGGAAAGCTCGTCGTGTTTCATCGTCAGGGGAACGAAGAAGTGGTCGAATGCGTGGATGCCGTTAATGGGCGCTCTCGATGGCGGTATGCCTATTCGAGTCGTTATCAGGATCCCTATGGCTATAACAACGGGCCGCGGTCTTCGCCGCTGTTGACCTCTAATCGCTGCATTACGCTGGGGGCGGAGGGAAAGCTCGTTTGCCTCGACCTAGCCGATGGCTCCTTGCTCTGGGCGCGCAGCACCGGGAAGGATTTTGTCGTCCCCGAGGCGTTTTTTGGAGTGGGTAGTACGCCGGTGCTGGAGGGGGACTTGCTGTTGGTGATGGTGGGGGGGCAACCGGACGCTGGGATGGTGGCGTTTGAAGTGGCCACCGGGAAAACTCGATGGCAGAGCGTTGGCTCGAAAACCTGGGATGGTACTCCCAAACGGGACTGGCCGGGAGAGCCTCCGGTCGTCTGGAATCCGGAGGAAAAATCAGCAAGCTATTCGACGCCCGTTGTTACGACGCTTTTTGGCCGTCGCCTGGCGTGGTGCGTCATGCGGCAGGGATTAGTGGGGTTGGATCCGACCGACGGGCGTGTCATGTATCGTCGCTGGTTCCGGGCCCGCGTGGATGACTCCGTCAATGCGATGACGCCGGTGGTGGTGGGCGATCGGGTACTCATTTCGAGTGCCTACTTTCGATCGGGGTCTCTCGTGCTTCGGGCGAAACCGGAACCGGCGCCGCTGGAGGAACTCTGGAAGGGAACTTCCCTCGAAATGCATTGGAGTCAACCGGTGCTTATCGACGGTCATCTTTATGGATTCTCGGGACGGAATGAGCCCGATGCCCGTCTGCGCTGTGTGGAATTCGACACGGGCAAACTGAAGTGGGATCGGGACGAGCGCTGGGCATCTCACTCAAGTGCCCAACCTCCGGTCTTTGGGCGCGGATCATTGATTGCTGCAGACGGCAAGCTGATTGCCTTGGGTGAAGGCGGACTCCTGGGTTTGTTTGTTCCGAATGCGCTGCGGTGCGAAGAAATTTCGCGATGGCAAGTGCCTGCGCTTCATTTTCCATGCTGGGCCGGCCCCGTTCTAAGCGACAAACGTCTGTATCTTCGGTGCGAAGACCGACTGGTCTGCCTGAATTTGGCGCGATGACCGGAGCTCAATGGGCGAATCCTTGGTCTTCTTCCGGGAGGGGTTGCCCCTTAGTTTCGGGCGCGAAGGGGAGGACGATCAAACCCAGGAGAAAGATTGTGCACATGACCAGACCGGCATTACGCATCCCCTCGGGGTAGCCGCGCTCGATGGTGAATATGCGACTGGTCAAAAGCCCGAGTAGCGCCGGTCCGGAAGCGGCGGCGAATCGGCCGACGTTGTAGCAAAATGAGGTTCCCGTGCTGCGAAGGTGGGTGGGAAAGAGTTCGGGAAAATAAATGGCGTACCCGGCAAACAGGGACAATTGGCAGAATCCCATAACAAAGATGAGCCAAAGATCACCGATCGATCGGAATCCCCAAAAGGTTGCGGCCGTACTGATCAGTGCCAGAACGAATGCGGCCGCGAGGGCGGGCCGGCGCCCGATCCGTTGGGTCACCAAGCTGAAGACGAGCATTCCACAAAAGGCGCCTGAATTCAGGACGATCGAGGTGATTCCGGACCAATAGGTGAGTTTTCCAGCGAGTTCCTTGCCGGTAAATCCCTGGGCTTGAAATGTCTTCTGGAGAACGGATCGTTGGAGATCGATGCTGAAAAAGCCGATGCCCCAGAGGCCGATGACCCCGGCACAAGCAAGCAGAACACCCACCAAAGAATTCCGCCTCCATCGGGTATCGCCCCCCCCGGCCAGCATCATTACGAGGCCGGACGCAACCGCCAGAACCGCCAAGCCCAGATTTACGGCCAATTTGGGAAATGTAGAGGGTGCCGCAAAGGCGATCAGCAGAATCGACGCCACGGCGCCGATGGCGATTCCAGCAGGTGGCTTCCAGTTTGGATTTCCAAAAAGTGCCGCATACGAACCTGCCGAGGCGGAGATTTTTCCAGCCGCCTTCAATGCCCGCCACCGCTCCGGTTCCTTCAACCGCGCGCGCACCAAAAGCGCTAGGAGTGCCGGGAATGCTCCGATTAGAAACATCCATTTCCAGGCCTGTCCGATGGCTCCCGATTCCTCCAGATGTCCCAGAAACATGCTAATGAGTGCCGCAGTGACGTTGCCGACCGCGGAGAGAGCCTGGAGCAGTCCGAGCGCATACGGGCGCGCGATATCCGGCATAACTTCGGCCACCAGCGCCACACCCACGGCGAATTCGCCGCCGACTCCGAGACCCGTGATGAACCGATAGAAGGCAAAATCCCAGAAACCTTGCGACAACGCGCTCAATCCAGTGCAAAGCGAGTAGATCAGGATGGTGATCATCATCGTCTTCGCACGGCCAATCCGGTCGCCTAAAACACCAAAGGTAAGCCCGCCCGTGGCCCACCCGATCAGAAAGATGCTCGTCGCATAACCACCAAACTCGGCGACCTGCTTGGGATCGGGGGCCTTGCCGTCGACGCCGATCAGCAACGATTTCATCGCCGGCACTCGAGCCAGGTTGAAAAGCTGCTGATCAAGGCAGTCAAAGAGCCAGCCGAGGGCGGCGACCATGAGAACGAACCAGTGATAGCGGTTTAGATGCCTCCACCAGGGCATTGCTGGGCTTGTCGAATTGTTCATTGCGGTTCGACACCATGGACCGATCTCCGGTCCGCTTTCAATCTGTTACCGATCCAAATCACGAGTTGCTGGGTGTTTGGCGACTTGCATCGGCAGCCGGTTGCACAAATCCGGCGTTTTCTTCTTCTCCAAATACGCCCTGCTCTGTATTTATCACACCGCGAGTACTCATAATTGAGTATTCAATCTGCGTTCATGGTAGTTACTTTGGCTTATTTTATGCGTCATCACCGCAATTGTTTGCGTCGACTTTCTATTCAAACGGCCGTCAGGATTGGTTTGGGGATTTGTTCGTCTTTTCTGGCCATGGGAATTCTCCGTGGCGGACCCCAGACGCACGAGGTCAATTACTCCGGTCGAGTGGAAGGGGTGATAGTCGTGACACCTCAGATGGACGCGGCACCGTTGGTTGTTTCCACCATTCACGAGGTTTCCAATCAGGTGGGCAAAGCGGTGCAGGAAACCGAGAGTCTCGATCTAACGGGCTTCCCGTATGTCACGTACGGGCGTGTTCGTTCGGTCAATCCACGCGGGGACTCCCTGGACATTGAATTCACACTGGTAGCGACCGGATCCACTCCGGGGGGAATCCTCTACAGCGGACAATTTGAAATCCTTGGAGGTGAGGGTCGGTTTAGTTATTTGACAGATGGGGTGCAGGGCAGGGTCATTGAGTCTCCGCTCGGAAGCGGGGAGATCACCGGTGAGGCCGACATCGTGGAAAGTCCGGGCGGTGAAATCACGGTGACTTTTCGTCATTCATTTGAAGGGGGGGTGATTTCCCCCGCGCTTGGACCGCACCGCTAAATCTCACACGAGACGGAACGATTGCCCTTCCTGGGATGCCACTTCCGCTCAGCTTGTCCGCGATTGTTTCCTACGCTATACGGAGCCGGTGTCTCTTCGCGCCCGATGGCTATGGCCGGTTTTGATCTTGCTCGCAGGGCTTGGCCTTGCGTGTGGAGGCGGGATAGGACGGGCGACGGGTGCGACTGCCTTTCGGTTTCCCGCCCGGGATGAGTTTGAGTTCGAGACCGATTCCAAAGCCATACCAATGGCTCGTTCCCTGGCGTCCAACGATTGGATGCGAGGCCGACGGGTGCGGGATCACGCGTCCGTTTGGTTTAGTCGGCGAATTCTCGTTTCGACGGACTCGGAACGCCGCTTGGACGAGCTCATTGCCGGTCGGCCCGTGAGGCGGGTGCGTCTATTTGCAGTGGGCCTCTACCTGCTCGAATGTCCCGATGCTCGGACTGCTGTGATCGAGGCCGCGGTACTTGCCGCGACGCCCGGAGTTATCCTCGCCCATCCCGTGCGCCGTGGCATGGGCCGCCTACTTTTTGCTTACGCAGCCGACCCTTTGGATCCCGAGTTTCCTCGACAGTGGAACTTTGATCACCGGATTCCCGGCCCGGGTCCGATTACCGATTCGGTCGACTTGAATTTCCGTGGCGCATGGCCCTTGACCCGAGGCAAAGGTGTCGTGGTGGGGTTAGGAGATGATGGTGTCGAGGCCAGCCATCCTGACTTGTTCACGCAGATTCAGCCGGAGCTTTGCTTCAATTATATTTCGAACCTGCCAGACAGCTCGCACGCGGCGCTATTCGAGTATCATGGAACAGCGACGGCCGGCTTGGTCGGGGCAATCGGTAACAATACCCACGGTGGATCGGGAGCCGCTCCCGAGGCCCGATTGGCAGCGTGGGTCATTTTTAATTCCGCGGGTGAACTGGGCACCGAGGAACAGGTCGCCGACATGTTTCAGGGTTTCTCCAATAGTGTTCCGGTGCAGAATCACAGTTGGGGAAATGCGGATTTCTTTATCCTCGAGCCGAGCCTGTTGGAGGAGATCGCCATTTCCAATGCCGTCCACTTCGGGCGCAGCGGCCGCGGTGTCGTCATGGTCCGATCTGGCGGCAACGCCCGTCGTCGCGACTACGATTTCCGCCTCGGAGTGGGGGATGCCAATGACGATGGATATGCCCGGAATCCCGATGTTCTCACCGTGGCCGCGGTGAGATCGGACGGGCGTGTTGCCAGCTACAGTTCCCCCGGTGCCTGCTTGCTCGTGGGCGCCCCAGGCGGCGATAAGGAGTTCGGGGAGCGGGGAGTGTTCACTACCGACCGGGTCGGCGGTAATGGAATCAATCGTTTTGGGGACGGGGAGCTTGCCGACTACTGTGTGGGTGCCAACGCTTTTTCCGGTACGTCGGCGGCGAGCCCACAGGTCGCGGGTGTTGTCGCTCTCATGCTTGCCGTGCGGCCGGATCTGGCGCTCCGCGACGTGCAACAGATACTGCTCCTCTCCTGCCGGCATTTCGATCTTTCAGACCCGGACTTGCGGTCCAATTCCGCCGGATTGCCCGTCAGCCATAATATTGGTTTTGGAATTCCGGACGCGGCGGTTGCGGTCCGCACGGCGCTGGCGTGGAAGTCTCGTGCAGACCTCGAGTCGTTCCGGTTTGTAGCGACAAATCGAGTTGAGATTCCTGACGATGCACTCTCTGTCACGATCGCCGGGATTGACGTTCCCGATAGGTTGCGGCGAATTCCCGCGACCGCCGGGCTTGGACTCCATCCGGATGCTCCCACACCGGTCCTGCCCTTGAAAGATTTTGGAGTCGGAGGGGCACCGGCGGGGAGCGAATTCACGGGCTGCGCCGCGGTCATTTTGCGGGGCGAAAACACCTTTGAGGACAAGATCGCCAATGCGGCAGAGGGTGGGGCGGGGTTTGTCGTTATGGTCAACAACGAGGGAGTAGATAGTCGATTGACGACGGGTGCTCCCAGTTTTTTTCGCTACCTGAGTGGGACGGAGTTTTCACCCATTCCTGCCGTCATGGTGGATCAGGTGCACGGGGAAGCGTTGCGCGTCTGGCTGCAGGATCACCCCGAGGCGACGGCTCAGCTGGCGCTCGATTCCGCGCGGTACGACTTTGCAATCACCAACACGCTTCAGTGTGAGCACGTCGGGGTGTGGATTCGCTGGAGTCATCCCAGCCGGGCGGATCTGCGTGTCACAGTTCAATCCCCGCGGGGCACGATCAGCATCCTGCAACGGCAGAGTATGGCGATGGAGCGGGTGCCGGAGGAACGATGGTTCTGGTCGACGCACCATTTTTTCGAGGGCAGCGCGGGGAACTGGACGGTCGCGGTGACCGATGAATGGCCGGGCGCGACGGGTCGCATCGAGCAGGTCGAGCTTATCCTGCGCGGGATATCGATTGTCGACACCGATGGAGACGGGCTGCCGGACGATTGGGAACGGGGGCACTTCGGGTTGCTGAGCGAAAGCCCGGCCGGAGATTTCGACGATGACGGCAGCGACAATCTGCACGAACTACTGATGGGGACGGATCCAACCCGGGATGAAGAGCCGTTTCTGGCCCAACTTTCCCCCGTTTCTTCCAGCCTGGTTCGCGTGAGCTGGCCGGGACGGAGCGATCGACAGTATCAGGTCTGGTCGGCTTCCGGACCGGACTCACCGTTTCGCCTCGTGCAGGAATTGCCCGGTCGATATCCGGAGGCGGGACTTTTCCTTGACCGGCCGGCGAACTCTCAGATCTACCGGGTGATCGACCGGGGACCAGCGCGGAGGCCTTGACCGAAAGGCGCCAGCTTTCTTGCGATGTCGGCCAGGAACCGTTTGACAAGACCCATACGGTTGGATTAATTAGTTCCAGTCGCATTTCCACTACACTTGTTCGATCCTATGCACTCTTCTCAACCGCGTTCTGAATACTCATGGGCCCGTAATCGCGGGTTCACCCTCATCGAACTGCTTGTTGTCATCGCGATCATCGCGATTCTGGCCGGCATGCTCTTGCCGGCACTGGGCAAGGCCAAGGCCAAGGCTCAGGGCATCCTTTGCATGAACAACAACAAGCAGTTAATGCTGGGCTGGAAGTTGTATGCGAGTGATTTCAATGACGTCTTGGTGGCCTCGCTGGACGTTGCGGACGGGTATAAGCGACCCATTTGGATTACAGGAAGCCTCGATTTTGGGAGCATATCGAGCTCGAACCGAACAGTCATTTCAAATAGTCCGCTGTTCAAGTACGTCAACGACTACTCCATTTTCAAGTGCCCCTCGGACCGGGCCGCCCAGGGCAAGCTTGGCGGAAAACGGGGCACCCCACGCATCCGGAGTATCTCGATGAGCCAAGTTTTTGACTTCGGAGGGTGGTTGCCAGCGGACAAGTATCGGACCTACGCGAAGGAGAGCGGCATTGTGAATGCCTCCAAAACCTGGGTCTTTATTGAGGAACATCCGGATAGCATCAATGACGCAGCCTTCGCGGTGCAGATGATTGAGCCGGGGGCAACTTCGGGAAATATCATCGATATGCCGGCAAATTTCCACAATGGCGCCTGCGGATTCTCTTTTTCGGATGGCCATGCCGAAATCCATCGATGGGTGGGTTCGTTGATCAAGAGTGCCCCGGTGAAGTACCTGGATGCCGCCATTCCACTGAATGTGCCGGCAAAGGATTCATTGGTGGATGGGAAGTGGATGTCTGAGAATACGACGGTGAGGAAATAGAATGGGCCATCGCCAGTGATTTTCCGAAACCAGGGCCTGCCGGAGTTTCGGAAGGCCCTTTCAACATTTCGGTCAGGATCCCCAACCTATTGGCCTCTTCGGCTCCCCTGACCCCAATGGGTTGGGTTTTTTCCCAGAAATCCGTTGTGCCCAGGGGTGGCGTTTCCTACCCTTCCCAGGTGACGATTTCCGACGGAGTTTCCGTCGATTTCTCGCGCTGGTTCCCGCCCAATTTATGTCCACCGAATCCGAAGCTCCCGATCTATCCTACAATGCCTCAAAATTGGGTAAATTGGAGGGGTTGGAAGCGGTTCGAAAAAAGCCCGGAATGTACATTGGGGGAACGGACGAGCGCGCTCTCCATCACTGCGTCTCCGAGGTCCTGGACAATTCCGTCGATGAACATCTGGCTGGCCACTGTACGCGGATCGATGTCAACATTCACGTCGATGGATCCATCTCGATTCGCGACAATGGCCGCGGCATTCCCATCGATCTCCACCCGCAGTACGGCATTCCCGGTGTCGAGATGGTGCTGACGACGCTTCATTCAGGCGGCAAATACGGTCAGGGCGGGTACAAATTCTCCGGCGGCACGCACGGGGTCGGAGCCAAGTGTGTCAATGCGGTCGCGGAATGGTTCGAGGTGGAAGTGTGCCGCGATGGCAAGGTCCACCACATGGAGTTTGAGCGCGGGAAGACGGTCAAGAAGTTGGAGGTGATCGGCACGTCGCAGGGGACGGGGACCTTGATCACGTTTCTTCCCGATCCAGAGATCTTCCGTGAAACAACGGAGTTCAAGTCCGACCGCATCACCCAGCGTCTTCGTGAATTGGCGTTCCTCAATTCCGGCCTTGAAATCTTCTTCCTCGATGAGCGTCAGCCAGAGTCGAAGCCGGAGCTCTTTTTTTACAAGGACGGCACCGAGGAATTCGTGAAGCAGCTGAACAAGAGCAAGGAGCCGCTGCATCCCAAGGTCATTTCCTTCCGCCGTGAAACGAAGCTACGCAATGACGAAAAGGACATCGAGATTCATGCGGAAATTGTGTTGCAGTATAACACAAGCTATAACGAGCAGGTCCTTTGCTACACCAACACCATTCATAATCCTGACGGAGGCACGCATCTTATCGGCTTCCGGTCGGCGTTGACGCGGTCGATCAATCAATACGCGAAGACCAATAACCTGCTGAAGGAAAAGGATCCTCAGATTACCGGAGACGATGTCCGGGAGGGGTTGACTGCGGTGATATCCGTGAAGCACAGCGATCCGAAATTCGAGTCGCAGACCAAGGTGAAGCTATTGTCGCCCGAAGTCGATAGTGTGGTGGGATCCGCGGCCTACGAGGGGTTGATGAACTATTTTGACGACAATCCGCCGATCGCAAAGCGGATTGTGGAGAAGTCGTTGAACGCCGCCCGTGCCCGGGAGGCCGCTCGCAAGGCGCGGGAAGCCGTTCGCAAAACCTCACTGTCCGGCGGTGGACTGCCGGGCAAGCTCGCCGATTGTTCCGATCGCGATCCGGTCAACACCGAGCTTTACATTGTCGAGGGTGACTCCGCCGGTGGCTCGGCCAAGCAGGGGCGAGACCGGAAATATCAGGCAATTCTGCCGTTGCGCGGCAAGTTGATTAACGTCGAGAAGGCTCGACTAGACCGCGTTCTCCAGAACAACGAAATCCGCACGATGATCACGGCCATCGGCACCGGAATTGGAGACGGCGAAGGGGAGGGTGCCTTCAATTTGGAACGGCTACGGTATCACAAAATCATCATCATGACGGATGCCGACGTGGACGGCTCCCACATTCGGACGCTTTTGCTGACATTTTTCTACCGCCAGATGCCCCAGTTGGTGAAGCAGGGTTTCGTCTATATCGCCCAGCCGCCCTTATATTCCGTGACTCGAAAGAAGCGGACTGACTATATCGACGACGATGCCCAAATGAATCGCATCCTGCTGCAGAATGGGAGCGAGGAAGTGCGGCTCAAAAATCTGTCGGACGGCCGGGAGTTCGATCCGAAACAGCTCGAGGAGATTCTTGGCCTGTTGGAGTCGCTGGACAAACATGCGGCTTATATTCGCCGACAGGGCGGGGATTTTGGGGATTACGTGGAGAAACGTGGCACCGATGGTTCTTTGCCGCAGCACCTTGTGAAAATCCGGGACGGCAATGATGAAACGTTGCACTATTTTGTCACCAACCCGGAATTTGAAGCCTTCAAATTGACGCATGCGGACCTGTTTGGTGATGAGGAGACGAGGGACAAAATAGACCGGCGGGCGGGGCCAATTCGCCGGGGCACGCATAAGGATCTGCACCTGGAATCGAAGGCCATTGCCGATTTGCTGGGCAAGCTTTCGGCCAAAGGCCTCGATATTGCGCACTACTCCGCCCAGGATAAGCCTCTCTTTGAACTGACCGAAGGCGAGGGTGACAAGGCCACCGTGACGCCCCTCTTTGCCATTCCCGAAATCCTCGCATCCGTCAAGGCGGTCGGGAAGAAGGGCATCCAGATCTATCGATTCAAAGGATTGGGCGAAATGGACGCGAAAGAGCTTTTTGAGACAACGATGAACCCGGTGAAACGCAAGCTGCTGCGGATTGATCTAACCGATGCGGTGGAGGCGGAGGAAATGTTTACCCGACTGATGGGCGACGAGGTGGAGCCGAGGCGCCAGTTTATTGAAGACAATGCCTTAAACGTTCGAAATTTGGACGTTTGACACGATTTAACCCCTTTCTGATCCGACTGCATCATGCCTGACGAAACCGAAAATCCCACACCGCCGCCCCCTCCCACCGTAGCCCCCCGCGAGGGTGCCTATTCCGTGGGCGAAAAGATAACAAAGATCAACGTTGCCGAAGAGATCAAAGCGTCGTTTCTGGATTACTCCATGTCCGTGATCATTTCACGGGCACTGCCAGACGTCCGCGACGGACTGAAGCCGTCGCAACGGCGGATCTTGTATGCGATGGAGCAGTTGTCTCTCTTCCCGGGTCGCAAGCACATGAAATGTGCCAAGATATGCGGCGATACGTCGGGCAATTACCACCCGCACGGTGAAGCGGTCATCTATCCGACACTCGTCCACATGGCTCAGCCCTGGGTCATGAGTGAGAAGCTTATCGATGGCAAGGGGAACTTTGGTTCTGTCGAAAGCGATCCCCCGGCAGCCATGCGTTATACCGAGGCGCGGTTGACCCACCTGGGTGCCTTGTTGATGGCGGACATGGAAAAGGATACGGTGGAATTTGTTCCCAACTATGATGAGCGACTGACGGAGCCCAGTGTGTTTCCCGCGGCTTTTCCGAACCTCATCGTCAATGGGGGAACGGGCATTGCCGTGGGCATGGCCACCAACATGGCTCCTCATAACCTGGGCGAAGTCATTGATGGCATTTGTGCTCAGATAGACAATCCCGACATCACAGCGGCCCAATTGGGAAAATTTATCAAGGGGCCCGATTTTCCGACGGGTGGTATTCTTTGCGGCACGGAGGGCATTCGTAACTACTTCGCCACCGGCCGAGGCAGCCTCAAGGTCCGCGGTCGCGTTAGCATCGAAGAACTCAAGGGCGGTCGCGAACAGATCGTCATTACCGAGATACCCTTCAACGTAAATCGGGCAGCGCTCGAAGAGCAGATCGCCGCCTTGGTGAACGAGAAAATCATCACCGAGATTTCAACTCTCCGCAATGAATCCGATGAAAACTGCCGCCTGGTGCTTGAGCTGAAGCGGGATGCCCTCTCCAAGGTTGTCGTCAATAATCTATACAAGCACACCCAACTTGAATCCTCCTTCAGCGTTAACTCGCTGGCGATCGATCACGGCCGACCGAAAATCCTCAATACCAAGGAACTGATCGCAGCCTATATCGATCATCGTCGGGAGGTGGTGTTGCGCCGGACGCGGTTTGAGCTGCGGAAAGCGGAGGAGCGGGCGGAGATTTTGGAAGGCTATATCTGCGCTCTATCGAACCTCGACGAATTCATCCGGATCATCCGAAATTCCAAGAATCGGGAAGAGGCGAAGATCAAACTGCTGGCCTTTGAATGGGTGCAATCCCAGGTCGAACGCTGGGGGATTCTGATCCGGAGCGATTCCCGTCTTAGCCACGGTCGCTATGCGCTGACTGAACGGCAGGTTGATGCCATCCTGGAACTGCGGTTATATCAGCTCACCGGTCTCGAAATTGACAAGGTCCGGGCAGAGTATTCCGGATTGATCGAGAAGATCCGGGATTTGCTGGATATCCTCGCCAAAGAATCGCGGGTGATGGCCATCATCAAGCAGGAATTGATTGAAATCCGGATCAAACACGCCCAGCCGCGGCGCACGGAAATTGTTCCCGATGAAGGCGAGATGGCCCTCGAGGATTTGATCGCCAACGAGGGGGTCATTGTCACATTGTCGCACAACGGCCTGATCAAACGCACCAATGTATCGAGTTACCGAGCTCAGAAACGCGGGGGGAAGGGGGTCATCGGAATGTCGACCCGCGAGGCGGAAGCGGAGGAGGACAGTGACTTCATTGAACACTTGTTCACCGCGAGCACTCACGACTACCTGATGTTTTTCACCAACCTTGGTCGGGTCTATGTCGAGCGCGTACACGAGGTTCCGGACCTCGGCCGGGCTTCCAAGGGACGCAGCATTGCCAATATTCTCGAGTTGCAGGCGGATGAAAAGACGCAGGCGCTCGTACGCGTGGTCGGCAAGTATGGCCCGAACAGGGAGGACCTTACGTGGCAGCAAACTCACGAATTATTCTTCGTCACCCGCCAGGGTACGGTAAAGCGGACTTCGCTCATCGATTTCCAACACGTCCGGTCTGGTGGCATCATCGCGATTTCGCTCGATGCCGGCGACGGATTGGTCGAGGTCAAGTTGACCCAAGGAACCGATGAAGTGGTGTTGATTACACGTCAGGGGATGAGCATTCGGTTCAGGGAAGAACAGGTGCGCTCGATGGGCCGTTCCGCGGGCGGCGTCCGAGGAATCGACCTCGACCCTGATGACGCCGTCGTGGCGGTGGCGGTGGTTGATTCCGCAGCCACCCTGCTGGTTGCCAGTGAAAACGGGATCGGCAAACGCACCAGTTTCGAGGAATATCGGCCGCAAACCCGCGGTGGCAAAGGAATCATCACCATGAAAACCGGCGACAAGACCGGCAGTGTCATTGGTGCTCTCACGGTCCACGATTCGGACGAGATTATGCTGATCACGGTCGCCGGGCAAATGGTGCGAACCGGCGTAAAGGCAATTCGTGAGGCCGGTCGCAATACGATGGGCGTTAAATTAATCGATTTGGAGGCTAAGGATCGCCTCCAAGCGATCGCGCCGGTCATTAGTGAGACGGAAGACGAAGCACCGATCGACGATTCGCCCGGTGGAATTCCGCTGGAGCCGCCCGCAGCCGATGTTTGACCGAGCATTTGTTGGCTCGTCGAAATTGTTAGAATGCTGCCTACCCAAGTAGGCTATTTGACCGCGAAACAAAAAAAATCCAATCTGTGCTGTGCATGCCTGAAGCCGCTGAATCCAAGGAGGTCCGGGTTGTCGGCGACCCGGCGATTCGCAGCCTCCAGTATTGCTATGGTGCGGTCCTCCTTTTGCTCTGGGGCTGGAGCCTGGGGATCGATAGCATTTTCTGGAGAGACAATGCCAATTACTCCTACGGTTGGGTTGTTGCACCCTTGACGCTCTTTTTTTTCTGGCGACGGGTGCAATCGCAATCGGCCGGTTTTTGGTCGGAAATAGGCGCCGCAGGGGCGATTGAGTGGCGGCCGAGTCCTTGGCTCTTGGCAGCGGCGGGGCTCGTGATCTTTCCGTTGGAGGTCACCCGCTCGGAATACCATCAATCCGGTCTGGTCTTGTGGGCGATTAATTTGGTGACGGTTGGGATTACTCTTGCCGGTGCCTATTGGCTGGGCGGGAGGCGGTTACTCGAGAGGGTGCTTTTCCCGTTTTTGTTTTTCCTAACGGTGAAGTTGCTTCAAATTGGTGGAGAGAGAATTGGGCAAATCATGCATCATGAAAGCCATTAAAAATTCTTCTCTCAAATCCCGCCGCAAATTCGACGAAACCTTCAAGCGCGAAGCGGTCAATAACTGGCTCGCCAGCGGCAAGTCCGCCGATGTCGTCTCCGAAGAACTGGGGCTCAGCCCCGGCCGACTCTTTGCGTGGAAGAGGCGCTTCGCCCCCGCGG
>CAMAUY010000011.1 GCA_945861565.1 Akkermansia muciniphila | reverse complement strand
TACCGGCTTTCGCCGGGCTTTGGTTTGCAGAAAAAGACAATACGACGAGTGCTAGCGGCTCCGGCTTTTCCATGCCACCAGGACTCGTCAAACCGTCCTACTTTTCAACGTTACAAGATTTCTAAACAATGACTCCGCTATCAACTGATGCCGGAGCAAGCCGGCGGGGTATTCCGCTATCGGAACACCCCACTCGACTGCAGATGGGATTACTTGACCTCGACCTTGCCGCCGGCATCTTCGAGTTTCTTCTTGGCCGCGTCGGAGTCCGCTTTGTTCGCACCCTCGAGGATGGGCTTCGGAGCGCCTTCCACGAGTGCTTTGGCTTCCGCCAGTCCGAGACCTGCCTTGATTTCGCGCACCGCCTTAATGACAGCGATCTTCTTGTCCGCCGTAACCGAGGCGAGAATCACGTCAAAGGTGGTCTTGACCTCAGCCGCGGGAGCTCCCGCAGCAGCCGCACCCGCAGCCGCAACAGCAACTGGCGCAGCCGCAGTGACACCCCACTTTTCTTCGAGCTTCTTGACGAGATCCGCCGCTTCCAGAACGGTGAGCTTGCTCAGTTCTTCTACTAGATTATTGATGTCCGACATATTGTTTTCTGTTCGTTGTTAGTCTCGTCGGCGGAACGGCCGTCCCAGATTAAGGCCGCTGCCCGCGGCCCGACGATTTACTCTTGTTTCGGTTTGTTGCTGATTCCGGCCCCGCTTAAAGCGAAGGCCGGAAAATTGAATTTTTCCAACCGGGAGGATTGAGAATGGGTTAAGCCGGCATTTCAGACTTGGCCTTGAGAACCCGTGCGATCTGCAGACCCGGAGTGTTGATGAGCGCGACCAATTTCTGGGCGGGCGCCTGGAGGACTCCAAGCAATTTCGCTTTTAGTACGTCCAGAGGCGGCAGATCAGCAATCGTGCGGATCTCCTCGACACTCAACCGTTGGCTACCCGTGTAGCCAAACTGTATCTTGGGTTTTTCGAACTCCGCTTGATAGGCTTTCAGGACCTTGGCGGCGGCCGCGAGATCTTTCTGTCCGGTCACGATCGCCAATTGACCTGCAAGCGATCCCGACAGATCGGCAATTCCAGCCTCCTTGGCGGCAATGCGAAAAATGGTATTCTTAACCACGTGCAACTCGGCACCGGTTTTGTGCAGTCGTTTCCGCAACTCGGTGAACTGACCGACGGAGACTCCCCGGTAGTCCACCACCATGAAAAATGGTGAGACATTGAGGCGGGCGAGATATTCTGCGGAGATTAATTTCTTTTCAGCGCGCATGGCTTGTATTGGGTTCGCGATTGATTAGGCGGCGAATTCTCGCAGGTCCACTCGGACCGGCGGGCTCATGGTGTTCGACAAAGTACAGGATCGAATGAAGATACCTTTCGCACTGGCTGGGCGGCTCTTGACGACCGCTTCAATCACGGAACGGGCATTTTCATTAATCTGTTGGGGGGTAAAATTCGACTTGCCCACCGCGACATGGACATTGCCTGCTTTATCTATTCTAAATTCGACGCGGCCGGCCTTGACCTCCTTGACAGCCTTGGCGAGATCATCGGTAACCGTACCCGTTTTGGGGTTGGGCATCAGGCCGCGGGGTCCGAGCACTTTTCCGAGCTTCCTCACTTCCGTCATCGCTTCAGGCGTTGCAACGGCAACATCAAAGTCTGACCATCCCTCGACGCATTTCTTGATCATTTCCTCGAAGCCGACGTACTCCGCACCGGCAGCACGCGCTGCCTCGGCCGCCGCTCCGGGCTTGGAGAAAACAAGCACGCGGACTGTCTTGCCGCTACCGTGAGGAAGGGGAACGGTTCCGCGGACCATTTGGTCGGATTGTTTCGGATCGACTCCGAGTCGGAAAGCGACATCGACCGTTTCATTGAATTTGGCCTTTGGAAATTTGGCGAGGACCTCCACGGCTTCCTTGAGAGGGTAAGCCTTGTTGGCATCCACCAAACCGAGTGCCTTCTTATAACGTTTGCTTGGCATGTGTTGGGTGCGGTTCAAACGGGCAATTGGCCCTCCCGCATTGGTTTTTTAAAAAAAGGAAACGTAAACTTCAGCCGATAACCTCGATGCCCATACTTCGAGCCGTTCCACAGATCACGCGGAACGCGGCTTCTTCCGAGGACACATTCATGTCCGCCTGCTTGATCTTAATGATTTCGAGAACCTGCTTGCGCGTGACCTTACCGACCTTGTCCTTGTTTGGCGTCTTGGAACCGGACGCAACTCCGGCGGCTTTTTTCAACAGGATTGAAGCGGGAGGGGATTTGAGTATGAACGTGAACGATTTATCCTGGTATACAGTGATGATCACCGGAATCACCAGCCCCGCCTTGTCTTTGGTGGCGGCATTGAATTCCTTGCAGAATCCCATGATGTTGATGCCTTGAGAGCCGAGGGCAGGGCCTACGGGCGGAGCCGGATTCGCCTGTCCGGCGGAGATCTGCAGTTTTACGATGCCTGTTACCTTCTTTGCCATAAATCAAATCCTGATTCTTCGAAATACAATACGTTGTTAGACTAGGCCTTTTCTACCTGCCAATACTCGAGTTCCACCGGGGTCTTTCGGCCAAAAATATCTACTGTCACCTTTAGTTTACCCTTTTCCGGCTCCAATTCCTCAATAATTCCGCTGAAGTTCAGGAAAGGCCCATCATTGATCTTAACACTCTCACCAACGTCAAAGCTAACCTTCGGTTTCTCAACATCCTCGCTGTCACTGATCTGCGCTTTAATCGTCGCGATCTCATCGGCGGTGACTTCCATGGGACGTTCGCCGCCGACAAATCCAATCACCCCCTGGATGTCCTTGATGAAATACCATGGCCGTTCCAGCGGCCGATTGTTTTCGTCCAAGAGCTCCAGCTCGACGTACACGTACCCGGGATGTAATTTGCGCGACGTGACGGTTTTCTTGCCGCCCCGCACCTCGACCACCTTTTCCATCGGGAGCAAAACCTCCTTGATGTAAGGTTCCATCTCGTCGGTCTTCAGCCGCTTGAGGATGCTGTCGCGCACCTTTTGTTCCTGACCGGCGAGCGTATGGAGGACGAACCACTGGGCTTTCATAAGTGGGATTCAGTTTGACTGCGGTTCAAGCACCGACGGCCATTAAGACGCGCACGGCCCCCAGGATTACAAAATCTGCCACCAGCGTGAACAATCCAAGGAACCCGATGATCAAGAAGATTAAAACGGTCGATTGCCAAAGCTCTTCGCGAGTCGGCCACTGACATTTCTTCATCTCTTCCCGAGTTTCGCCAACATACTTAGCCAAGCGGTCAATGTACCCTTTTTGCCAAAAAAAGAAGAACAGGGCGCCGACAACTACCACCCAAATAAGTAAAGGAGTCCAGTTCACAAAATTTTCAATTTCTGGCGGAGGGGGAGGGATTCGAACCCCCGGTGGGCGTTAGCCCACAGCGGTTTTCAAGACCGCCGCATTAGACCACTCTGCCACCCCTCCGCGAGGTTTGGCAGGGCGTGAGGGACTCGAACCCCCAACCAACGGTTTTGGAGACCGCTACTCTACCAATTGAGCTAACGCCCTGTTAAAATGAAATCTGTTTTCCATCATCAACGGACACGGCAATCCAACCTTCTCGCGGTCGGATTCCTCGCGTCCATTCGAAACGGCCGATTAAGTGAGAACGTCCGACACACGGCCGGCGCCGATCGTGCGCCCGCCTTCACGGATAGCAAATCGGAGACCTTTCTCCATCGCGACGGGCTGGATCAGCGTAATCTCAACCGAAACGTTGTCGCCAGGCATCACCATTTCGACACCCTGCGGCAGAGCCACGGTTCCCGTAATGTCGGAAGTCCGGAAATAGAACTGCGGGCGGTAGTTGGTGAAAAACGGCGTATGACGCCCGCCTTCATCTTTGGTTAGGACGTAAACCTCAGCCTTGAAATGAGTGTGGGGCTTGATTGACCCCGGCTTGGCCAGCACCATTCCACGCTCCACTTCCTCTTTCTTTGTGCCACGAAGCAGCACTCCGACGTTGTCTCCTGACGTTGCGCTATCGAGCAGCTTGCGGAACATTTCGATATCGGTCGCCGTCGTCTTGCGGGTGTCCTTGATCCCGACGATTTCAACTTCCTCCATCTTCTTGAGTGTTCCGCGTTCGACACGGCCCGTAACAACTGTGCCGCGGCCCTCAATATTGAAGACGTCTTCGATGCACATCAGGAAGGGCTTGTCATTTTCACGGACAGGCTCCGGGATGAAGCTGTCCAAAGCCTCCAGAAGGTCGGCAATGGCTTTTTCACCCTCCGGCTTGCCCTCGAGCGCCGCCGTAGCCGATCCTCGGACGATCGGAGTCGTCTCCCCAGGGAAACCGTACTTGGTGAGCAAATCGCGAATTTCCATCTCGATTAACTCGAGTAGGTCCACGTCCGCGAGGTCTACCTTGTTCAGAAAGACAACCATGCTCGGCACGCCCACCTGGCGGGCCAGTAGGATGTGCTCGCGCGTCTGTGGCATCGGCCCATCCGCCGCACTCACCACCAGAATGGCGCCGTCCATTTGAGCGGCACCGGTGATCATGTTCTTCACATAGTCGGCATGTCCCGGGCAATCCACGTGTGCGTAGTGCCTCCTCGTACTCTCATACTCGACGTGCGACACAGCGATCGTCACCGTCTTGGTATCATCGCGCACGGTACCACCCTTAGTGATATCCGCATAAGAGATGGCTGGGGCCAAGCCCTTACGATTCTGCACAGCGACCAATGCCGCCGTCAGGGTGGATTTACCATGGTCGACGTGACCGATAGTGCCGACATTCATGTGCGGCTTCGTCCGTTGAAAATTCTCTTTGGCCATTTTCTTAGCAGTTAACTGTTCTCGTTTGTTCTGTTATGTAAAAGTCACCGTGGAGCCCACGATCGGGTTTGAACCGATGACCTCGTCCTTACCAAGGACGTGCTCTACCAACTGAGCTACGTGGGCTTCGTCCCGAACCTTCCTGCCGCGATCAGACGACAAAAAAGCTTCGATCCCCGCAACTCTCAGAGCTGTGGAAACCGAAACCGGGCACCGGCAACTCTCACCAAGAGCACTAAGGAATAGTCGGCCTAAGATGGTACTGTCAACGGGATTTTGCACTCCCATGGATCAATCCACAAAAATACCGGCCCTACCCCGCCCCATTTCGTGACATTTCGAGGCACCCTGTGAACTCACTGACGGCCAATATGCCTGAAAAAATGCGATTATTCACCGAAATCAGAGAATGATTTGAAACTCCGGGAGCATCGCCACACTCCACAATAAATCCTCCACCGCTTCGGTCTGAGGAGCGTTACTGAGCATTTCCGACGACAATTGCAGCTCCGATTCGGCCGGTGAGCGCCCCAGTCCCCGCCGAAAGATCAATTCTGCCAGCTGACGGCTATCGGGTGTGGTCGCAATTAGCTGCTTTGCCCCCTCTCTTAATAGTCGTGCCAGGGTGCTTCCATTCGTCAGTTCCAGCATCTGCAACGTTGTCGCTGTCGATTGTCGTACCGTTTGAACCTGCTCCCGGTTGGGGCGGCCGAGTGCAGAAAGCAATGGATCAGACGAGCCAAGACTGGCGCGGAACTGGCCACCAAATCCACCTTGTCGCGTCACCGCTGCCGCCAGCAATGGACCCGCCTTCCACGGGTCGAGGTTGGCGTCGCCCAGAATCACGGCCGCTCGCCACTGGCTTGCTCCAAAGTCAGCCGCCGTCCACGCATTCCCTGCATTGGTGGCAGCCAGCCAGGTCGCATCCGAAGCGAAATCCAGCACGGCATCAGACCCTGTCGCACCGGGGTTGGTGCGGATCTTCGCATACACCAGCAAACCCGCCGAATTTGGCTTATCTCCCCCATTCACCCCTTCGATCGCGATCACATTGGCACCGGCGCGCAACTTCGGGAGAATCTCCGCCCGAACAAACTGGTTCTTGGAAGGCTTTGCGCTTAACGCAACGGCTTCGCCATTCACAAAAAGACGGGCGTCGTCGTCCACGTTGATCCACAGCGTCGCCTCCTGCGGCATCACAGAAAGTTCGAAAGTTTTACGGAAAAACACGCTTCCCGTTGGCGCAGAGTCCGCCGCATGGATGTTGTTCCAAACCCAGAATGCCGTCGTCGGCAAAGGCGGCAGATCCAATCCCAGAGACAGTTCTCGTTGCAAATTCCCCTCCTGTCGCCCTCCCCATACCCCCGTCAATTGACCGAGCGCGTCGCGGAACTGTTCGGCCGATAGGCGCCGGACGGCGGGTCCTCGAAACACATACCGTTTTTCCTCCTGGGCGGAGGACGGAACCGTCGGTAGGGCATAGGCGGTCGACGTCAGCACAAGCTCAATCGTTCGTTTAAGATTCCAGGAATTCGCCACGAGATCCTCCGCCAACCAATCGAGAAGATCCGGATTCCAGGCCTCGTTCTGCATCACATCGAGAGGTTCCACCAGGCCTCGTCCTAAGAGTCTCGCCCACAGGCGATTCACAATCGTCCTCGAAAGACGGCCATTTTCGGGCCTGGTTATTATATCCGCGATCTGTTTCAACCGATCAGCCCGCGAACCTGTCGGGTTGACCACCCCAAGCTCAGGGAACAAGAACCGGAGGGGAGCCGTTTTACCCAAGGGCTTGTCACACAGCACCATCTCCAACGGCCCATCGGCGTAAATCCCGGCCAGGCCATAGGATTCACTCAATTGCCAATCATCGATGAAACTGTCATGGCACGAAGCGCATTTCAGATTTACCCCCATGAAAACCTGCGAAATATTCTGCGCCGCCTGCATCGGAGGCGTCATTGAGGCGTTGACCGCACCGCGCCAAACAATTCCCTTGCTAAACCCCTCGCTCGCCGGTGACGGATTCACCAGTTCCTTCACAAATTGGTTGTAGGGAACATTGTCCCGCAAGGCCGAATAAAGCCATTCCGTGATCTGCTTCCGCCCTCCATCGATATAACCCGTTCCCCGGTAGTCGTTTCGAAGCAGATCGTTCCAAAAGGTCAACCAGTGCTGCGCGTACCGGTGCTTGTCCGCCAAAAGTCGACGCACCGTCCTGAGCTTCTTATCCGGTGCTGAATCCCGCACGAACGCCTCCGCTTCGGCCGGGTCCGGCAGCAACCCGACAGAATCCAGCGTAACCCGACGCAACCATGCCCTGTCATCCACCACGCCGGCCGGCGAGACACCATGGGATGCGAAATAGGGCTGTATCCACTGGTCGATCGGATGTTTTTCCGTCTCCGAAATCGGCAAACTCGGCTTCCGAGGCGTCAGATTATTTGCCGGCGGCCGGGCAAACGAAACCGAAGCATCCCATTTTAATCCTTGGTCAATCCAGGCGCGCACGAGGCTGACCTGCTCACGCGTCAGTTTGGTGCCCTTCTGTGGCATCACGCTCTCCGGATCCAGTCCCGACACCAACTCGATCAGATGGCTGCTGGCACTATCGCCGACAGCCACGGCCGGACCGGAATCGCTCGGTTGTAGAAATGCCTCACGATTATCAAGCCGGAAGCCTCCATTCGCCTTTCCACGACCATGGCACTTCACGCAACTGGCTTCGAGAATCGGTTGGATATCGGCGACAAAATCAACCGGTCGAATTACGGGCGGTGGCAATTGAGCGAGACGCTCCGGCGTCAGACGGGCCATGGCCAGGAATGGCAGGAACAAGGGGACGGCGAGGGTGGCAATCCGGACGACGTGCATGCTGAGAGTGAAGTGGCAATCCGGCGGGCATCCAAGCATTCTGTTGCAGGAGTTTTCATTTTGGCCCCCTCTGGCTCGCCTTCGTCGGAAACTTTGTCGATCTGAAAATTGGCGACTGGAACTTCAGAGCCTTCAGAATCTTCCAAATCTCTGTAGCATCGCAATGATTCGATTCAAGAGCTCTCTTCCGCGAGTCGTTTGGACGTGGGTTGCAAGCGCCTTCCGCTGGTAAAGATCCAGATTTAGAACGACGCTCTCCGCAGCCCTGCGAAAAGGATCAACGCTGGCATGGTGCCGGCCCTAAGAAGCAGAAAACTCTTCGAGGTCTGCCCCACGAGTTTGGCCATTTTCTGGCGTGCGTGTCCCGGAAGAATAATGGGCGTTTAGCAAAGCCGCGGAGCGGCGAAAGACCGAAGCCCACGGCGCGAACCGTGGGACAACGTTCGAACATAATGCAAGCCCCGCCAGGGGCGACGGAGCCACGGGACAATGCGTCAAATGCCAACTCCTCTGTCGCCCTTTCAGGGCTTGTGCGCGGTCTCTCAGAGAACCCACGCCTGACGCCGTGGGCTGCGTTCAGACGCCGCTCCGCGGCTCCGGAGTGGGCCACCCTGATGAGGGGCAAGGCGGGAATTCGTCTGAGTTTTTGGATGAGCCTGGTCATACGCCCATTTCACTGGTCGACATCGCCACGATGCCTGGGGGCCTCATCAAGCAGTAGGGTAAGCGCGAGCCGTGAGAAGTTGTTGCATTTTGCCACCTCAGAATGGCGAATCTCCAGACCCAAGCCCTTTCTTCCAGGTGAGAGCGGGTGTTTATCTCGCTTCTCCAAAATGAGGGTTGAAGCCATATACTTGTTCATACAATCGATAAATTTCATCACGCGAAGCCGCGAAGATCTGAGGAAGCAAAATCCTGCGGATCAGTCCCCTCCCTCCTTCGCGTCTTCGCGTGCGTTCTCCCTCTCGTGGAGGAGGGAGCCGCCCAGTGTTTTCGGGTTCTCTACCGGCACCAGGCGGCTTTTTGTGGTTCGCCGAATCCGTCGTGTCCGGAAACGGTCGGGATTCCAGCCGGGCCAGCCCAGCACCGTCAGGTGCTGGCACTGGGCTAGGACGCAACGAAACCCGATGTTGTTGTCGCGATTCGACGGCGTGTTGTTGTTGCGATTGGCAACTCGGAGGTTGTTCGTGTCGTTGTTCCAATTGCCCCCGCGTAACACGCGGTTGGAGCCTGAAGCCACACCTCGCGGATCCGTCTGGCTTCCGGTAGAATACGTGCCATACCAATCCCAACACCACTCCCACACGTTGCCAGACATGTCGTAGAGCCCGTACCCGTTCGCCATGTCAACGCCAGCCGGCTTTTGTGAACCATTGTAATATCCAACTGGCGTGGTCCGGGCACCTGTCGGTGCTGCCGCGAGCACGTCTGGCACCACGACATCCACATCAATTGTAAAGCGCGGGTAGCCGTGCTCCTGCACCGCTACCCCCCCGACAATGAGGTGCGGAATGTCCCAGTGCGCGAGCGTCTCGGCAACCTTGCGGGCGACCTTCACGAGGTGGTGGTCGTCGGTGTTTTCACGCAACAACCAGGCCTCACGGTCCCCAAACGTGACCGTGCCGTAGCTTAGGGGTGCTGGCGGAGCCGGATTCAAAACGCGAGTTTTACGCGCCCGTTGTGCGTTTGTCTTCCCACAAAAAGAAAAACGAGAGGGCGACCCGAAGATCGGCCCTCTCGAAGTGCTGACGGAAAGCAGGTAGAACGATTCGCTTGGCCTAGTACTCGCGCATCTTTTTCTTTCCCGGCTGCGGAATTGGATAGGCGCCCGAGGCATCTGCCAGAACCGGTGCCGGGGAATCCATCGTTAATTTGTCCAATCCGGGAGCGAATTCATGATCGCTGTTTAAGATATCATCGTACTTGACGATCTGACCGGTGTGGGCCGCCATGCGCCCCATCGCGGTTACCAGGCTGGCCTGCACACCCCGCTTGACCTCATTATACGGCTTGTCATTCCGGATCGCGTCGAGGAGGTCATCCCATTCCACTACATACGGATTGAGTTCGGGGCCTTCTTTGGGTGCACGCCATGCGATTTCTGCATTGTCCAGCCGATGGCCTTTATAGATCCGGGCCTTGGAGGGCCAATGACCCTCGGACGAAATCACCGCCAGGCCCTTGCTTCCGTGCGCATAACTGGCGAATTCATCGTGCACGCCAGGCATTGTCCGCCCGTATAGGAATAGCTTGGTGCCGTCACCAAAGGTATACTCCACCGAATAATTGTCGAAATTCTGATCAATCGCCTCACCCCGATACATGCGTCCGCCGGAAGCCTGGGCCTGGACCGGCCACGCATCCTTAATCCAGCACGATTCGTCGATGTTATGAATATAAAAGTCGGAGAAGCAGCCGCCGCTCGCCCAGAGGAAGCTGTGGAATCGGGAAATCTGCCAAAGCAACTCGTTCGTCTTATCCGCTGGCCGCGGATTGGTGAACGCCGAACCCACCGGCCCGTGCATCCGGTAGGCCCGCATGGCAATGATTTCGCCGATCTCTCCCTCCTTCACTCGACGAAACAGCTCTTGGCGGGTCTTGCAGTGACGGCACATTAGCCCAACACCCACCTTGAGGTTCTTCGCCGTGGCCTCTTCCGCCAGTTTGAACATTCGCCGGCCGCCCGGACCGTCCACCACCACCGGCTTTTCCATGAACACATTCACGCCCTTCTCGATTGCGTATTGGAAATGCACCCAACGAAATCCCGGCGGCGTCGCAAAAATGGCCACGTCCCCCTTCCGAAGGGTGTCGATGGCGCTTTTGTAGCCGTCGAAACCGATAAACTTATAGTCGTCCGGGACCTGTACTTTGTCGCGGAACTGCCCCTTCAACCCGCTAAAGCTGTCCTTGAGCCGATTTTCAAATACGTCCGCCATCGCAACCAGCCGGGTCTGACCGCTCTTGGTTGACATCGCGTTGCCGGCTGCGCCCGTGCCACGGCCACCGCAACCGACCAAGGCGATCTGTACCATATCGCTGCCAGCCGCGTGAACATAGGGTAAAGCAACTCCTGCCAGGGCCGAGGCCGCGGCCAGTTTTCCAGTGTTGGCGATGAAATCTCGACGAGTCGAAAGTTTTGGGGACGGGGTGTGCATTCGTTCTACGATCTATCCACCCATCGGATGGTGTCAACTGCAGAGATGATCGGAATACGCCGTTCGTGAAAAAATGGGCTTCGTTAGCTCACCGTGGCGGGCGGGGCACCCGTACTGGAACGGACAATGATCTCGGCCGGGAGACGACGGCTCACGGTCGACTCTCCACGAAGCAATTTGACCATCGCCTCCATCGCCGCAATTCCCAACCGCAATTTGGGCTGCCGGACCGTGGTGAGGGGAACCCGAAAGTATTCCGCGACCAAGAGGTTGCCAAATCCAGCCAGCGAAAGATGGGCGGGAAGCTGGAAACCCTGGTTGAGAAGGGTGTCTCCGATCCCGACCGCGACCAGATCGTTGGCGGCCTGAATCGCCGTTGCCTGCGAAGATTCTTGCAAGAATTTAAGCGTCGCCGAAACCCCCTCTTCAATGGTGCTCCCCGCCCGGTATATCAGACTGTTCTCCAGGGGCAAATTCGCCTCCCGCAACGCCCGACGATAACCTTCATAACGTTCCTGCGCCCAGGGAGCCGCGAGTGGACCCGAAAAAAAGGCGATCCGCCGATGCCCAAGCGATGCGAGATAGCGGGTAATCCCGGCACTCGCCCCAATATCGTCCGTCTCCACGGAAATAAACTCCCGACAGAAAGGAGCCCGGTGGCCCAGGATCACGGCGGGCAGTTTCTGCCGGTGGATCTCGTCGTAAATCGCGGACACAGATTCCATCCGGTAAACCGGCGAAATGAACAGTCCATCCACCTTCCTGGCCAGCAATCGCCGGATTGCGGCCTCCTCCCGCGCCACGGTTCCCAAAGAATGCGCGAGCAACAAATCATACCCCAACTCGTGGGCGCGCTCCTCGATGGCGAGCATCATCCGAGCAAATATCGGATCTGTGGTGGCGGGAATTACCAGCCCCAACAACAGGGTCTTTCGACTGCGCATGCCGCGAGCCGCAGCATCCGGAACGTATCCCATTCGTTGGGCCAACAAGCGGATCCGCTCGCGGGTCCCTACCGCGATATCGGCTTTGTCGCGTAACGCCTTCGAGACGGTCATTACCGACACGCCGGCGACCGTTGCAATTTCCTTCAGACGTACCATGACCGGATCCTAAACATTGCCCCCGCTCCAGCCAAACTTCTCCCGCAACGTGCCAAAAAAAGTCGAACCTTCCAGACGCAGCAACCGGACTTTCCTCTGGCTGCGCCGGACGGTCACCGTATCCCCGGCGTTCAGCTCGATCTGCTCCTGGCCATCGGCCGCCAAAATGCCGATCAAACGCACGCTCAAGAGTCGTACCTGAACCACCGCATTCATTCCCACGATCAGAGGTCGGATGCTCAACGTGTGCGGGCAGATCGGAGTCAGTAGCATGACCTCGGCATCCGGACTGACAATCGCCCCCCCCGCCGCGAGGGAATAAGCGGTTGAACCCGTTGGCGAGCTAACAATTAACCCATCGCAACGGTAGCGAGTCAGCAATTCCCGATTGACCGAGACTTCCAGTTCGATTAGCCGAGAGGCCAATCCACGGCTGAGTACAAAATCATTCAAGGCCGGCAACTGCACCTGCTTTCGGTCTTGTTCGACAAAGGCATCCAGCAGCGCTCGCTCCTCGATGGTGAAATTTCCCAATATCAACATCCGGATTGCCTCGGACAAACTCTCCGGAGAGACGGCCGTCAGGAATCCCAGATTCCCCGCATTAATGCCAAGAATCGGCGTGGACAACCCCGCCACCTGTCGCCCGATCCGCAACATGGTGCCGTCACCTCCAAACACCAGGAGCAGATCACACTGCCGCGCCAGCGCATCCAACGTGGCGGCCGTCGGCCACCGATTCCGCAACAGTTCGGCCGTCGCAGCCTCGCAGATTATCGTGCATCCATGCCGTTCCAGCAGACGGCCCGCCCGGCGGACCAGACTCGCGCAGTCGGCTTTTTCGGCATTGGCGATAAAGCCGATGCGACGCAGTCTTTTGGCAATCTTTTTCAAGGGCTTGATTGTTCGAGCAGGACCAGGAACTCCCGATTGCCAGCCGGCCCGAGAAGAGGGGATTCCGTAACTCCTGTCCACCCTAACGGAGCCAAGTGCCGGCGTACAAACTCTTCTAATTCCCGAAGCACCCGCTGATGCACCTCGGGATCAACGATGACACCCGCACCCCGGTCCGCTTCCTCGCGACCTGCCTCAAACTGGGGCTTAATCAGCGCCAGCACCCGGCCGCCCCTCGCCAATAACGGCCCTACCGGTGGCAATATCCGCCGCAGTGAAATGAACGAGCAATCTGCCACGACAAGGTCAAATCCCGCACCCTCGGGTGCAAAAAAGTCCGGCGTCAAATGGCGGGCATTCGTCCGCTCACGCACCACCACCCGGGGATCTTGCCGGAGCGTCCACGCCAATTGCCCATGGCCGACGTCCACCGCCCAGGCCCGAACCGCCCCGCGTTGCAACAGACAATCGGTGAATCCCCCCGTGCTCGCCCCAAGATCCAGCACCCGCATCCCGGTCGGTGAAATCCCAAAATGGTCGAGCCCGTGTTCGAGCTTGTTTCCACCGCGGCTGACATACTTTTCTCTCGCGACAAGCTCGAGGACGTCGCCCACCCGCAAGGGTTGCCCGGGCTTTCCGGCAGCCTGCCCATTGATGCGAACCTTGCCGGCGAGGATTAGGCGTTGTGCTTTCGAACGGCTCTCGGCTAGACCGCGATCCACCAGCGCCTGATCCAACCGCGGTTTCATCGGCCGGCCATCACCGTGCGTTAACTCCCATCTGAAGGAGGAACATGATGTTGCTCGGCGTCTTCTTGAGCTTGCCCAGGAGCAGGTCCATCGCCTCAACCGCCGGAACTCCAGTCAAGGCACGCCGAAGCATGACCACTCGACTGCACTCGTCCGGATGATAGAGCAACTCCTCCTTCCGCGTGCCGCTCCGTTCAATGTTGATCGACGGAAAAATGCGACGCTCCACCAACGCTCGGTCCAGGTGCACTTCCATATTCCCCGTCCCCTTGAATTCCTCAAAGATCACTTCATCCATCCGGCTGCCCGTGTCCACGAGAGCGGTCGCAATGATTGTCAGGGATCCACCCTCTTCAATATTTCGAGCCGCACCAAAAAAGCGCTTCGGTTTGTGCAAGGCGTTGGCGTCAACACCGCCTGACAATATTTTTCCAGAGTGCGGCTGCACGGTGTTATAAGCCCGCGCGAGCCGTGTGATCGAATCCAGGAGAATGATAACGTCTTTCTTGTGCTCAACCATCCGACGGGCTTTTTCGATTACCATCTCGGCAACCTGGACGTGGCGCTCCGGAGGTTCGTCAAAGGTCGAGCTGACCACCTCCGCCCCTCTGCAACTTCGCTCCATGTCGGTCACTTCCTCCGGGCGCTCGTCGATCAATAGAATAATCAGGGAGGTTTCGGGATTGTTCTTCAGGATCGCATTCGCGAGTTTTTGCATCAACACCGTCTTGCCGGTACGCGGCGGCGCCACGATCAGTCCTCGAGTCCCCTTGCCAATCGGACACACGAGGTCCACCACGCGAGTCGACAACTCCTCGGCGGTCGTCTCCAGAATGAACCGCTTATTTGGAAACAGGGGAGTCAGATTTTCGAAATGAGCCTTTTCTTTCGCCTTATCCGGATCAATCCCCGCCACCTTTTCCACTTTCAGTAGCGCGTAAAATTTCTCCTTTTCTTTTGGCGGCCGGATCTGTCCGGCAACATCATCGCCCGTCTGCAGGTCAAACCGTCGGATCTGCGAGGGCGATACGTAAATGTCTTCCGGACAGGGGAGATAGTTGAACGCCGGGGAACGAAGGAAGCCAAAACCTTCGGACATTACTTCAAGAATTCCCCGCGTGTAAATCGCACCCCCCGCCTGTAAGTTGCGCTGCAGCACCTGGAAAATGATCTCCTGCCGCTTGAGCGTGCCGAAGTTCTCGATCGAAAACTCGCGCGCCACCTCATTCAGGGCCGCGATGGGCATCGGCTGCAAATCGTGAAGATTCAACGCACGAGGCGTCACCACCGGAATCGGCCCCGGACTGCTGCTCTCATCACTTCCTCCATCGGACATCGCCAGGGGTTCGGTCGAAGACGAGGCGGGCAGCGCCCGCCGAACCTCCGCAACCCGTGCCGATCGCGCCTGATAGCCGGAAAGTCGCGGTGAGCTCGGCGACTTCGGATCCACCGGTTCAACCCGGGGCGGAGACAGTGAAACCCGTATGGGTGCCGGCAAGGGTACCAAGGGTACCAAGGGTGCCGGGGGTGCCGGGGGTGCCGGTAAGGGTGCCGGTGCCAATGCGGCAAAAACGATCGGGGACGGAAACGGCCCCGGCGGTGATTCCGATTCTGGGGCGCCGATGATATCGGACACCGGGCGGGGAGGTCTTGGATCGACCGCCTGCATCTCTGGCTCCTTGGGTCCTTTGGGCACGACCGGGACGGAGATACGTCGGGGGGCAGCCTTTCGCCTCCCCGAGGAAATCACTTCCTCACCCGTGGGTGGGACGGACTTGCCGCTCGTGGTCTTAACCTTAGAAGCGGCAGCTGAAAGCGATGCGGCAAACTTCTCATCTTCCACCTCGGTAACCCGCTTCGGGCGAGCGGGGCGGGCGGGGGCTTTCTGTGGTTCCGATAAATTCTTCTTAGGAGCTCTTGCCATGACAAAGGGGAATCAAAATGAAATTCTACTCCCGGAGAAACCGTCTCAGCCGGCGACCGTGAGTGGCACAGCCAACACCGGCGGGAAAAATAGGGATTAGTCCTTAAGAAGCTCCCGGAGTTACGTGCTAAAGTTGATGCGACCCGTGCGGTCCGCAAGAGAAAATTGCACCCAATCTAAAAACAAGTGGAAATAACCACTTGCACCTCAAGCCCTCCCGGCTATTTTCGCGGCCCTGTTTTTGACCGGGTTGGTAGCTCAGCGGTAGAGCAGCGGCCTTTTAAGCCGTTGGTCCAGGGTTCAAATCCCTGCCAACCCACCATGAATCTCGCGTGACATTAAGGGCCCTGGCCCTAAACTCACGCAGCTTGCGACCCTATCGTCTAGAGGCCTAGGACACCGCCCTTTCACGGCAGTAACACGGGTTCGAATCCCGTTAGGGTCGCCAATTTGATTCGCAGGAAGTTGCGTAGGTTTTCAAAATGCCCCGGTTTTTTAAAACCCTTCGGCCGATCAAAAGACTGAGCCTTCCAGACGGGCCCGCTCCCGACAAAGCGATCGATGATGTCCTGGATCTCGTCGGCCGCGCCACCAAGAACACGTACCGCGGGGTCGCGTATCACCCGCTCGTGAAGCTCTTAAGAAACTGATAGAAAGTTTCTTCCATGAATCAGCATCGCGCAGCGGGGTGGGCGCTCCTGAAAAAGGAGGCGAAATTCGGAGCCTGATTTTCTGCGCCGCAAACAAAAGCGGGCGGACTCCAGCGGGCCGCCCGGTTTGCCTGCCGACCCACGATCTGACTAGAAGAGATTTCCCTGAGTTTGAGTGCCCGCTTCCGGACTGAGTTCCGCCAAAAGGCTCTTGAAACCCCAACGCCGATATTTCTCCCGCAATTCCCTTACGTTGGGCGGTTTAGGCACGAGGTCCTCCCAGACCGGGCCATCTTCCATATCGTGCTTGAGGCGAATCAACTTTTGGTTCCGGCAAACCGCCTCCGATGCTCCCTGCACGGACGCCCGCTGATTCTCCGATTTCAACTCCGCCGTTCGCGCCAGCAATTCTGCCGCCGTCCCAAAGCGGAGCAAAAGGTCCGTCGCAGTTTTCGGCCCAACCCCCGGCACTCCGGGAATATTGTCCGCGCTATCACCCACCAAACTGAGCCAATCGACAATCTGATCCGGACGGACGCCCGTCTTGGCCTGCACGTCCGCCGCCCTCCAGATCTTGCCCGACTTGTCATTGGGATTTACCAGACCGACCCGGTTCCCAACGAGCTGGAGAAAATCTTTATCCGCACTGGCGATGATCGTTTCCCAACCCGCTTGGTCGGCGCGATACGCGTAAGTGGCAATCCAATCATCGGCTTCGGTCCCCGCCACTTTGTGGCTGCCCCAACCTGCGGACACCAGCCACTCTTCGATCTGGGGGAACTGCGTCTCCAGCGCCTCCGGTGTGGGGGGGCGGTTGGCCTTATAGCCCGGCAGAGCCGTCTGGCGATCGGCAGCGAGACCCGCGTCCCAAAGAACCAATCGGTGCGAGGGCTGCAAGGCGACCTCGAGTCTCTGCAGGCTCTTGATGAATCCGAAGATCGCGTTGGTGGGGAAACCCTCCGGAGCGTTCAACGAGCGGATCGCGAAGAACGACCGATAGGCATACGCATGGCCATCCACCAACAAGAGTCGGAGGCGACGCGGAATATTCGGCGAATCCACCGGTGCACGCTCGACCAACCCAAGACAGGACGCAATCCAAACCGCCCACAGACTGGAGTATGCGCAGGCTACCGGCCGCGTTGTTTCAGTTCCGTCTTGTTGGTCTTAAAAGCGCTGCGGAACAACCAGTGGCGGCGAAGCAGCGTATCCGTGGATTCCGCCAGGGACGTCGTCTTGTCCGCCAGTCGGCTGACATTGCCGATCAGGTTGGTATCGCGGTCGAGCTGATAGTTTACGTTGCTGACGGTGATCCCGATTTGAGAAACGAGGCTATTGAGGTTACTGAGCGTTGGGCCGACCAGTTCGGATCTCGTATTCACGTTTGCCAGCACGATTCCCAGCTGTGCATTGAGATTGGTCGGCACCAGCAGGTCACCGATGCCACCCGGCTTTTGAGTGAGCGGCCGCAATTCAGTGATTAGCAGTTCCGTTTGCGTCAGAACATTACTCAAAATCGGCATCGTCCGATCCAACTGAGCCGTGATGGAATTCAGATTACTGAGGGCGACATTGACGGAATTCGTCATGGCCAGGACGCTTGGGAGCGATGCGTGGACATCGGTGGCAATCGCGGTGAGCTTCTCAGCCAGGGGTGGCTGTTCATTGGCGAGGAGAAAGTAGCCGGGCGCATCCTTCTTCAGCTCTAGGTACTGCCTGAACTCATTGGTCGCCTTCGTCCGGTCCCGGGTGAAGACCTCGGAAAACTTTTCGTGAAGGTGCCCCATCTTCCCGTTCGCAAGGCGTTGGACCGTGACCTCGCCTATTCTACCCGGAATCACGTCCAGCGAACGACCTCCCAGGAAATCGCCAGCTCCGAGGCGCACGCTCGAGTCCGTAAGGATGTAGCCGTAGTAGGGCTCCCGGACCTCCAATCCCACATAGACGTTCCAACCCTGCGACCGCTCCCATGCCGCCTCAAGGGGCATCGGCTCAAGCCGAGTTACCTGGCCGATCTTAAAACCCATGATCTTCACCTCGGAACCAACCTGAATCCCGGTTCCATCTGCGATCATCGTGTAATAAGGTACTTTTTGAACAAACCATCCCTTTTTCGCTGCTGTGTGGCGCAGGAAATAGATGAAGCCGGCAAGGAGCAGCACGGCGGCGCTGCTGACGAATAGCCCCACCAGTCGTTCCACGCGGCCAAGCCGCGTGCGCAATTGCGGAGTGAGATCCTGCAAGGCCATATTAGTGCCATTAGCCGTCACGCCGTGTGGATGCGGCAAAGAAAAAGCGATGCCAAAATCCGCGGGAGTGAAGCGCGAGGGGTTGAGGATGGGTCATAAAAATGCCGGTATCGCTCCGGGACGGAGTTTGAGAAATGGAATGTTTGATCGGGTTTGCATAGTTTTTTTTGGCATTTGGCGGGCATCAGAAACCCTCCAGCAACAAAGCGCGCACAATCGGATCCGCATCCTCGAGGACGGCAGCTTGGTCCCCCAGAGTCCGCCAGCGGCCTTCGCTCACGAGTGAAAAGCGCTTTCCCAAACGCATCCAAGGCCGCAGGTCATCGCACATCACCACCAGGGTTCGGGCAACTCCGCCGAAGTACGGATGTCCCCGCACCAAGTCGAGGAGAAAGGTCCGCCACCAAAGCGTGTGAACGGAATCGAGCCCAGCGAGCGGATTGTCGAGCAGTAATAATTCAGGTTTCAGTGCAAGTGCCCGCGCGAGGGCCACCCGGAGTTGCCAGCCCCTGGCCAGACGGCTCGCCGGAATTCCTACCAGGTGACCAATCCCACAAACTTCCATCACCTCCCCTATCTCAGTCGCCACGGCCTCAAGTTCGACATCCTGATGATAACGCAGGGGCAGCGACACATTCTCCTCCACCGTCAGGCGCTGAAACAACCGGCCACTTCCCTCAAAAACCACCCCGATTCGGCGGCGAATGGAACGGAACGAGTCTCCCTCCGCTCGTGTCACCGTTTCGCCAAAGAGTCTTAAATGACCACGGAGGAGCGGTTGCAGACCCGCCGCCACTTCCAGTAGGATGGTTTTTCCCGAACCCTGCAGACCCGCCACGACGCTGAAATCTCCCGCCTCCACGCGAAACTGAACATCCGACATCAGCGCCAATTCCGGCTCCTCCGGGCGGGCGATGGCTGCATTCACCAGTTCGAGGACAGGCTTAAGCTTCGCACCGGCCGCATCGCGGGATATGTCACCCATGGTCACAGCAGGAGATACAGTACAATGAAGACTCCATCCACCAAGACACACCCCACCACCGCCTGCGCCACGGTGCGGGCCGTCGCACGGGAAACCTCCTCCAGACGCAGAGGTTGCGCCAGCCCATGATAGCACACGATCAGCGACAGTAGGGATCCGTAAGCCAGGGTTTTCAAGGTCAGGAGCAGGAAATCCTCCCAGCGGAGCGCCGCGGCAATCTGGCCGAAATACTCGGCGGGTTTCATGGGCAGATCCTGAAGGAAACCAAAGATCCAACCACTGCCAAGCGCCGCCAGGATCAGATACACGGCAAGACAGAAGATTGAAACGGTAAGTCCGAGGAATCGAGGAACGACCAAATAGTGAATTGGATCGATCCCCAGTGCCTCCAGTGCCTCCACTTCCCCGAGAGCCCGCGCCGTGCCCAGTTCGATTACTGCTGCGGTCCCCACCCGCCCCAGCACCAGCAATGCCGCCGTCAGCGGACCGAGTTCGCGGACCACCACCGTCACCATGAGTACTCCAGACAAATTGGTGGCCCCAACCTTCGACAATAGGGCGACCGTCTGGCCGATAATTACGAAGCCTAGGGCAAATCCAAGAAAAGCAACCGTCGGGAACAACCGGAGGCCGCAGCGGGTAATTTGCTCACGAATTTCTGGACGGATCACTCGCGCGGCCACTCCCCATTTTGTCACGACAACGCCCACGGTGATCAATGTGAAGGCCCCGATGCGACGCACGGTCTGCATCCACTGCAACCAGCTCAGCCCAAGAAAAATAATGAGCGCACCAAACCAACTTTGCCGCCGATCGTTCAGCAGCAGTATCGTGTCCGACGACACACGGGGCGGAGGAGTTTCCACGCCCCGACGCTAGGGGCTGTCGGCGGAACAGGCAACGAGGCAATCCACGGGACCGCAGGGCAGATTGACATCGTGCCACTTGGCGTCCTTGCTTTCATGATGTTGATTAAGCCCGTGAACTTTGTGCTTCACCGCAGTGAGATTCGGGATCTGGCGGAGAAAATCGCAGCGGGTATTCGATTGGACGAGGCCGATGCCCTCCACCTTTTCAAGACCCGAGATTTAAACGCACTCGGGCTCCTCGCCGACATCGCAAACCGCCGGCGCAACGGCCTCAAGGCATCCTATCTTCTCAACCGCTACCTCAACTATTCGAATTACTGCATCCTCAGCTGCCAGTTCTGTGCCTTTAGCCGTAAGAAACGCGATGCCGATGGCTTCGAACTCACCCTCGAACAGATGGTCGAAAAAGCCCGCGCAGCCCTTTCCCTGGGCATCACCGAACTGCACATCGTCGGCGGACTGCATCCGTCGCTGCCTTTCAGCCATTACACGGGCTTTCTCCGGGCCTTGCAGGCTCTCGATTCGCGCCTGCAGTTGAAATGCTTCACCGCCATCGAAATCCTGCACCTCGCCTGGCTCGCAAAAAAAACCGTTCGGGACACGCTCCTCGAACTGCGGGAAGCCGGGCTGGCGTCCCTCACCGGTGGTGGTGCCGAGATTTTTCAACCCTCCGTCCGCAAGGTCATCGCGCGGGGAAAAGAAAACGCCGAAGAGTATCTTGCTGTCCATCGCAGTTGGCATCAACTCGGTGGGCGTAGCACCTGCACGATGTTGTTTGGGCACCTCGAATCGCTCGGTGATCGGGTGGATCACCTCAGGCAGCTGCGGTGCCTGCAGGATGAGACCCACGGATTCACGGGGTTCATTCCCCTACCCTATCAACCGGAGAACAACTCAATCCCCGTGAAAATGCCCCCAACCGGGGCCGATCTCCTTCGGACAATTGCGGTCGCCCGGCTGTATCTCGACAATTTTCCGCATCTTACCGCCTATTGGGTTGGGATGGGATTAAGAATGGCGCAAATTGCCCTGAGCTATGGAGCGGATGATATCCACGGCACAATTATCGAGGAACACATCTTCCACATGGCAGGGGCGCGATCGCCGCAATTGCAGTCGGAAAAGGATCTCGTAAAAGCCATCCGCGAGGCGGGCCGGATTCCGGTTCAGCGAAATACGTTTTACGAGCCGCTCCGCGTTTGGGCAGAGAGCGAATCGATGGCGATCGCCGGGACGGCATCGGGAGGGGATGCGGCTCCATCGCGCGCCCTGGAAACGAACCTCGCCACGGCATGAAGCCCCGGTTTCGGATCGGCTCCGTACCCTACCTCAATGCCGCCCCCCTCACCTATGGGATTGAAGCTGAATGCGTGTTCCTCCCCCCCGCAAAACTCGCCGCCGAACTGCACGCCGATCGCCTGGAGGCGGCCCTGGTGAGCGTATCCGAGATATTGTTGCACCCGGGCTACCGGGTGATGGATGGATTCGGAATTCTTTCGCGCGGACCGGTCCGGAGTGTTTTTCTCGCCCATCGGGAACGATTGGAATCAATCCGGGAGATCTATCTCGATCCAGCCTCCTGCACGAGCGTCAACCTCTTGCGAGTCTTGCTGGAGGACCGTCGGATCTATCCCACGTTCCGTCCACTTACCGACTATTCTGCCGCCCCCAGTCTTTCCAATGTATTGCTCATCGGGGACTCGGCCTTGAAGTTCCGTCAGCAATCGCATGCCCATACGCTCTGGGATCTCGGCGAGGCATGGCAAACCTCCCGCCAACTCCCGTTTGTTTACGCAGTTTGGGCGCTCCGAATCGATGACGATCCCGTCCGACAGCGTGCGGTAATACAATACCTTCAAGCCGCGGCCCACGCCGGTCTCAAGGCCCTACCGGAGATCGTTCGAACCCATCCCGATTTCGATCCAGAACTGCGCCGCCAATATCTTGGAGGCAACATCCACTATCGCCTCGACGACGCCGCAAAAGAGGGGCTAGCAACATTTGCCCAAAGTCTCGCCCGATGTCTCAACCAGAAGATCTATCTGCCAAACTATGCTGCCGAATGAATCCCGACCCGCGGAACTGCCACCAGCCCTCCCCTCATGCCAGGATTGGCCGGACGACTTCCCCCGAAACATCGGTCAGCCGGAAATCCCGGCCTTGGAATCGGTAGGTTAGTTTCGTGTGCTCAATGCCGAATTGGTGCAGCAGGGTTGCATGCAGGTCATGCACATGGACCGGGTTCTCCACCGCGGCATAGCCCAGTTCGTCGGTCGCACCATAGCTAACGCCTCCCCGGATACCGCCGCCCGCCAGCATCATTGAAAACCCTTTGATATGGTGGTCCCTCCCGGTGCCGCCCTGAGACATCGGTGTCCGCCCGAATTCACCGCCCCAGAGGATGAGCGTGTCCTCCAACATACCCCTTTGTTTGAGGTCGCTGATCAGGGCGAACGTTGCTTGGTCGACCTCCCGGGCCTTGAGTTCAATATCTTCCTTCAGCTTTCCGTGATGATCCCAATCACGGTGATAGAGCTGAATGAACCGGACACCCCGTTCGGCCAGCCGTCGGGCAAGTAGACAATTGGACGCAAATGAACCATCTCCCGGTGTGCACCCATACAAGTCGAGGACGTGACGCGGTTCGCCGGAAACATCCATCAGTCCGGGCACGCTCGCTTGCATGCGGAAGGCCATCTCATACTGGGCAATCCGCGTGTGGATCTCGGGATCCTGCACCCGGTCGTTTTCAAGGCGATTGAGGCGGTTAACCGCGTCAATCACGTCCCGTTGCCCCGTCGTCGCGACCCCCCGGGGATTACCCAGGTAAAGTACTGGATCTCCCGACCCGTTGAATTTTACCCCCTGAAACTTGCTCGGCAGAAAGCCGCTGTGCCATTGTCGCGCCGCAATCGGTTGCATCTGACCTCCCTTTCCCGCACTGTGCAGCACCACATACCCGGGGAGATCTTCCGTCTCTGAGCCAAGCCCGTACAAGAGCCACGAGCCCATGCTGGGCCGACCCGCGATGATGGAGCCGGTGTTCATGAACGTATGGGCCGGATCGTGATTGATCTGCTCCGTGTGCAGCGACCGGACGAGACAAAGGTCATCCGCCACCGCCCCAATGTGGGGGAACAACTCACTCATTTCCTGACCCGATCGGCCGTAGCGTTTGAATCCCCATTGGGGTCCGAAACATTTGAGCTCCTGCCCCTGCAATTGAGCAATCTGCTGACCACGCGTAAAGCTCTCCGGCATGGGCTTGCCATGCATTTCCGCCAGCTTGGGCTTGTGATCAAACGTCTCAAGGTGCGAGGGCCCGCCCGCTTGATAGAGATGAATCACCCGCTTGCACCGCGCGGGCAGATGAGGCCTGGGAATCACTCCCGCCCAGCGCTCCTCAGCTCGGGCCCGGATCAGGGACGGGTCGAGCAGACACCCCAAAGCAAGGCTGCCTATTCCCGTGGAGGCTCGCCCCAGGAAGGCCCGGCGAGTCTGTGCCGAGGGGGGCATTATCATTTTGGAACGAACTGATTTCATGGCCACCGATTCATTTCCGCAAATTGGAGGTCGATCTCCAAGCTCGGACGTTGACCCCGATTGAGCGCTAAGGAGCCCCCGACTACGAGCTGAAAAGAAGAACAGCCCTCAATCGAGCAAGGTGCGCTTCGATTCGGAATCGCTCTTCAAAATTCCGCCGAAAGACGGCTGGATCCGCCTGCCACACAACTTCCCTAAGCGCGTTGGCGACTTGTTCCGGCGACCGAGGCTCGATCAGGCCTGGCTGTCCGGCGGGAAACATTTCCGGAATTGCCCGCCAACGGGTGGTCACGACGGGGAGCCCCCAGGCCATCGCCTCGATGATGTTCAATGGTTGACCCTCGTTTGCGTAATAGGTGGGGAATAAAAGAACGTCCGCCTGCCGGAACGTAGTCCTCTTTGCCTCCGAATCTAAGAATCCAGCCAACTGGATGGTTCCCCCCCCCTCAACCGCGCACATCCGATCGAAATCCGCCTTTTCGATCGCATCAACAAACGTGCCCGCAACCGTCAGCATGAACCGCAATCGGTCTCCCCTGGCGGCGAGCTGGCGGTTAGCCAGGAGGATCCCTTCGACCGCCGTGTGAACCCCTTTGTCCCGAGTGCACAACGCAAGGAATAACACCCGTACCGTCACCGGTTCGCTCCGCGTTCCGGTTTCCGAGCGGATCTGCTCCCAACGTCCAGCGCGGTCCGACGCGAGTCCCCGAGCGTAATCCGGACACGGGTCCGGAATGCCATTCGGGACCACATCGATTCGTTTTGGGGATAATCGCGCCGCGTCGGCCTCACTGAATCTCGACAGCACCAGCGAGTGTTGGACGCCGCCAAGAAGCCGGTGACTCATCCAACGCTCCCAAGGGCGAGCCTGTTCATCCAACCACTCGCCGAGTCCCACCGCATGCCAGTGAAAGATGACCCGATCGAAAAAAAGACGCAGCATCGCCATCACGATCCAATCGCGATACAACGACGCACGCTTCGGCGGCGACGGGACATAGTAGAAATTCCGGATCCCGTGACGAAAGCGATACGCAAGGGCGACGAAACAACAGCGCAGTAACGTGAGTACTTTCCCAAGACGGAGCGACCCGACATCGCCCAGATCGTCTGACAACCGCACGTTGACGTGGTAACAGACGATCTCGGGGCCAGTGCCGCCGGCAGGGTGACTGAATCCCTCCAGCAGATGTTGCACCATCTGACTCTGACCATGGTGCGGCGGAGGGGTATGGGCGAAAACCAGGAGTTTCAATCGAACTTCAGGAACCCGGTTTTTGATAGAACGCGTAGAGTCCTAGTCCGCGGTGAGGTCCCCATTGTTTCATGAGCGATGCGCGGTAGAGCAGGCAGACGGTTTCCGGCCACCAGCGACCAGGAACCGACGGCCGGCGCCCAAGGGCCTCTTCGATTCGGCCCTGAAGGTCCATAAAAAACCGGATGTGCCAGCCGTGCCGGATGTCCGCTCCCGACTCCTCCAACCGAAGGCCGGCCTGCTGGCCTAAGCGAGCTAGGTCGGCGACTCGCCATCGCGTCAAATGATGTGGCGGCCATTGGTGCGGTTCCAGTTCACACAAGGAGTGAACTCCATCGTTGTTCGGTACAGAAACGCCGAGCCAGCCACCCGGTTGGAGCAGGTTGGCGGCATCCTTCACAAAAGCCGTCGGATCCGGGACATGTTCCACCACTTCGAACGCCGTGATGAAACGGAATCGATCCGTTGGATTTCGTGCGGCAAAATCCGCCATCGACCTGAGTTGAACATCGTGACCGTGGGCGCGACAATCCGCCACCGCCGTCGCATTGAGGTCGAGCCCTCCCGTCTTCAGTCCCGCCGCCCGCGCCTGGTCGAGGAAAAAACCCGCGCCGCAGCCGAGGTCGAATACTTGGCCAAGATGCTGACGCCGGGCAAATTCGATCGCCCGATCAAAAGCCGGACAGGTCTTCGGATAGTATTCCGAAAACTGACGTTGCAACTCCCCGTAAAACGCCGAATCGCCCGCAGGTGCCGGATCAAAAAACTGAAACCCACAGGTGCAGCACGCGAGATGCCGGATCACTCCACAATCGGCAAAGCAGGCACGGCCGGCGGCAGACAATTTCACCCCCATCACCGCCCAACTCGTCGCGATCTCCGCCGGCTTCAACGCATCCCGGACGGAATGCCGAGTGCCCGAACACAGGAGGCACCGAATCCCGTCTATTTCCTTCTCGGGCAGAAAGTCAGAGGCAGCAGGCATGGGGTAGGACCATACGAATCATACGCGCACGGCGAACAAAAGATTGAGCCGTTGAGGATCGATCGATAAAGCAGAAAGTGACAGTTGACCGAAGAATCGGCGTGCCAGTCGGCTCGAAGCATGACGGGAGCCGTGGTTCGGATACAATCGACTCATCAAACAACTTTGGCTACTTCTTTAGCCACCCTAGCGGGATCGTTTGAGACAACGAGCTGAAGAAAGACTTCTTCTTCCCTTCGACCATTCCGGGCATCGCTTCGCAGGCACCATCGCATTCCGGACAGAAAAGCAGCGCGCGCTTCGACCCTCCCGAAATCCGCACCCCGCGGAGCGATGATTGATGAAATGGAAGCGTGCACTGAGTGCATCGGTGGGTCGCCACCAACGCGGTATTGCGGGTGCAGGCAAGCTGACCGTCCTCCCGGACCACCGCCTGGGGAGCCGCCGCCGTAGGATTCACCGGCTGGGGGACATGGATTTCGATCCGCTCCAGTTCCAGACAAAACGTTACCGTGCCTAACTGCAATATCTGACCTTGAGGCAGAACCTCTTCGGTCACCGGTCGATCATCGATAAACGTCCCATTCGTCGACTGAAGGTCTCGCACCAGCACCCCGCTTTCGCTCACTTCGATCTCGCAATGAAAACTGGAAACGGAGGCGTCCGGGATCCCGAAATCATTGGTCGGAGCGCGACCGAGGGTGTTCCGGCCGGTTCGCAAATCCAGCTGCAGCGGCAGAGTAATTCCCCGGAGGATGTAGCGAACCATGGCCGTAGTGTTTGCGACAACCTGGACATCGGGTCATCCGTTGGGAATCCTTGGAAGAATTCAGCCGCGGAATCAATCCCGAATCGGCCGTACTTCGTTCCTCAGTCGGGCAATGGAAACCGAGCGGTCAGCGCATGGACACGTTGCCTCACCTCATGGGCCGTTGTTGAGTTGGCGATGTCGAGGAGCACTTCACTGATCATATCCGCAATGGCCGCCATTTCGGGTTCTTTCATGCCCCGCGTGGTCACCGCCGGCGTGCCGAGTCGAACCCCACTTCCTTCGAACGGGGATCGGGTTTCGAATGGGATCGTGTTCTTGTTGGTCGTGATGCCCGCTTCGTCGAGCATCAGTTGGCACTGCTTGCCGGTCAGCCCACGGGCACCAACGTCCACCAACATGAGGTGGTTGTCTGTGCCGCCACTGACCAATCGGAATGCGTTTCGCTTCATCCCTTCCGCCAGCGCGGCGGCATTCTTAATAATCTGCCGCTGATAGTCGGTGAAACTGGGCTGCAAGGCCTCCAGAAAACAAACCGCCTTGGCCGCGATGACATGCATCAGCGGACCGCCCTGAATTCCAGGGAACGCCTGCGAATCGATCGTTTTCGCATACTTCTCCCGGCACAAGATCAGGCCGCCGCGCGGACCGCGCAGGGTCTTATGAGTGGTGGTCGTGACGAAATCGGCGTGAGCCACCGGGCTTGGATGCAGTCCCGTCGCCACCAGGCCAGCGATATGAGCGATATCTGCCAGCATCAACGCGTCCACTTCGCGGGCAATCTCCCCCATCCGCTTAAAGTCAATGATCCGGGAATAGGCGCTCGCCCCAACCGTGATCATTTTGGGCCGATGCTCACGAGCCAACCGAGCCAGTTGATCATAGTCGATCCGTTCATCCTCCCGGCGAACCCCGTAATGGATGATCTCGAAGAATTTCCCTGAGAAATTTGCCTTGTTTCCGTGAGTCAGATGGCCGCCGTGGGATAGATCCATGGTGAGCATCTTGTCTCCCGGCTTCAGCATGGAAAAATAAACCGCCATGTTGGCACCGGAGCCGGAATGCGGTTGGACATTGGCGTGCTCGGCGCCGAACAACTGTTTCGCACGGTCGATTGCCAATTGCTCGGCAACGTCCACAAATTCACAACCCCCGTACCAGCGTTTCTTCGGATACCCTTCGGCGTACTTATTGGTGAGTACGCTTCCTTGGGTCTCCATCACGGCCGAGCTGGTAAAGTTCTCCGACGCGATAAGTTCAATGTTTTCCTGCTGCCGACGGCGTTCGTGTTTAATGACGTCGGCGATCTGAGGATCAACGGATTCGAGGGTGTGGGCCATGGTAGATTCAACTTCCAACTTGTTTACGCGGCGCTCGTGACGGCCGCCTTCAAATTCAGCATTCAGAAAGGCCGAGAGAATTTTCCCCGCCTGTTCAGGAGTCGTCGTTTTCGCCCCAAGACACAGTATGTTCGCGTCATTGTGACGGCGCGCCAATGCCGCCAGTTCCTCATTGAAGACGAGAGCCGCCCGGACCCCGTAATACTTATTCGACGCGATGCTCATGCCGATACCCGTCGCACAGCAAAGCAAGCCAAAATCCGCCTCTCCCGCCGCAATGACCTCGGCGACCGAATGGGCATAGTCCGGATAGTCGCAGGATTCTTTCGAATGAGTGCCCAAATCGAGCACTTCAATGCGGAGCTCCATCAGACGGGCCTTGAGTCCCTCTTTTAGCTCGTAACCGGCATGATCCGCCCCCACCGCAAACACCACCCCCTTCGCGCTGGAACCGCCCAATTGTTGTTGGTCGATGAATTTCAACGCCGTCGTGATCCCTTGTGCAATCTGGTCCCGGCATACCATGTACCCCTCGAGCGGCCCGCCGATCGGATCCCCAATATCTTTGTCATGGGCACCCAGGGAATCGTCGAATTCCCGAAGTGCAAACGTCTTCTCCGCCGCTTCCGGATACAGAAGACAGACGCCGTCGACGTGCCCGTGAGTCAAACCCAATATGTAGTCCGCCTCTCGAACCAGCCGGCCCGTGAGCATTTGTGCCCGGTGCGATGAGATATCGAGTCCACGCTGCCGCATGGCCGTCACCGCATGGGTGCTCGGGTACTGACCGTTGATTGCCCCCACTCCGGCGGACATCACGCGCCAGCCGGGCTTGCCGGCCAGCGCCTGCCGCGCCAGGGCTTCCGCCATGGGCGATCGGCAGGTGTTGCCAGTACAAACAAAGAGGAGGGTTTTCATGCCGCGGTATTCGCGTCCGGTGAAAGTGAGGGGCACTCGAAGCACCGTCAACGATTTGCTGTAGTGAGGGTCTTCCCAAGGGCTCCGCAGTCATGTATCGTTCGGATCATGAATTCAGGCGGATTTATCCAAGTCTTTCTCCAGGCCATCGCCCGGGGCGTCGCAATTCTCTCCGTTGGCGCTGGCCTCGGCCTGTTTTCGAGCCTGCTGGCCCGTGCTGCCGAATCTCCCGTCAATGCCAACCCAGCTCCAACCAAGGACGCGTCTGGGGCGGTGTTCATCGTCGTCGGCTTCGACAAGTTATCGTCGTTCAAGTACGAGGTTCCGGATGAAACCAAGGCAAATTCCGATACCGATAAGGGAGACAGCCAGATTCCGCAGTCGGTCAAGGACTTCGACGGCAAGAGGGTCGCACTCAAGGGGTTCATGCTTCCGCTCAAGGTGGAAGGAGGTTTGGTGACGGAACTCCTGATCATGCGGGACCAATCCATGTGCTGCTTTGGAGCCGTCCCGAAGATCAATGAATGGGTGAGTGTCAAAATGACCGGGAAGGGCGTAAAACCGGTCATGGATCAGGCCGTAACGCTGGTTGGCAAACTGAAAGTTGGAGGAATTAAGGAAAATGGATATCTGGTCGGAATTTATGCCATGGACGGTGAGCGCTTGGATTCCCCCGGTAGCTAACGCCACTTCCGCATCCCGGGCTCGACCCGCGGGTTAAATGAGCTAGGGCGCGGATTTCCTACCACGCCTCCCTCCGAAAGCAGGTCCTTCTGCGCGGGTTCCATCCAACCCGTGCGAACGCACCCATGATCCAGTTCCGCAATCTCGCTCTCCGATCCAATCTCTTCCTGTCCCCGCTGGCCGGCTACACGAACTTGCCGTTTCGGTTGGTCGTCCGCGAGATTGGCGGGCTCGATCTCGCTACCACGGATCTCGTCAACGCCCGATCGCTCCTCGAAAAAAATCCAAAAGCACTTAAACTGATCGAATCCAACGCCCAGGACCAGCCGCTCGCCGTGCAATTGTTCGGATCGGTCCCGGAAGAAATGCGGGACGCCTCCCAATACCTGGAGTCGATCGGCGTTGCGTCCATCGACATTAATATGGGCTGCCCCGTTCGCAAGGTCTGCCGAGTTGGCGGTGGCTCGGCCATGATGACCGAACTTGACCGTACGGCGGCACTCGTCCGGGGAATGGTGGCGGCGGTCCGGATCCCTGTGACCGCAAAAATGCGGCTCGGCTGGGATGACGACAACCTGACGGCACCCGAACTTTCCCGGGCACTGGAGGCCGCCGGCGTTGCGGCTGTTTTCGTTCACGGCCGAACGCGGGAGCAGGGATTCTCTGGAACCGTAAATCTCGACGGAATCCGCAGAGTGGTTGAGGCTGTAGGCCAAATTCCGGTTATTGGAAATGGCGACGTCACGACGCCGGAGGCCGCACGACACATGTTGTTGGAAACCGGGTGTGCCGGCGTGAGCATTGGCCGGGGTGCCTTCTATGATCCCTGGATTTTTCGCCGCACCAAGGAATACCTCGCGACGGGAAGGGTCCCGGCGGAGCCCACTCTCACGGACCGCCTCCGGATCATGAGCCGCCATCTGGATCGAATGATGGAGGTTTTTGGGGAAGCCCACGGATGCATCCTGTTCCGCAAAATCGCGCCCTGGTACGCCCGTCGGTTCGGCCCCTCCGCCGGATTCAATAAGCGGGTAGTTCGACTGACATCTCGGGCCGAATACGACGAAATCGTGACAGACTATCTCCGATGGCGAGACCAATTCTGCGACACCGCCGGGCGACTCCTACCGCGTTTTGAACCTGCGCCCATGGTCGCCTCCTTCCTGCCTGACCTGGGACCCGCATCGGTTCTCCGTGAATCCATCCCGGTGCCGAAAGGACCGGTGGATATTTGGTGACCCGGAGGGCAAAAGGTCCGCCAGGAAACAACCGAAGGCCTGCCAAGGCCCCTTCAAAGCGAGCGAAACGCGGGCCGAGAAGGTCTGGCGGTCCCAAAATTACGCTACTCGGCCGGCTTTGAAACCCCCGAGAATGCAATCACCAGGAATGCCACAATTGCCAATCCAAGCAAGACAGCCACGGCGATAAAAATCTTGTTCGCGTTGTTGCTCTTCTTGGTGAACGCCTTGTTCTTATCCAGAACGGGTCCCGCCGGGCTGCCTTCGCCAATCTTCACGCCGACCGGTCGAGCCTGATCCATCTGCTTTTTACCTGTGTCAATCCTGAGCTCAACGACACCGAGCCGAAGTGTTTGACCCGGCTTTACGGTCCCTTCCTTGATCTGTTCGGCATTGATAAACGTCCCATTCGTCGAGTTTAAATCTTTGACAAAAATATCGTCGCCGATGGCCGTCAACTCGCAGTGGTGACTTGAGATGCTCGAATCGGGAAGAACCACCTGGTTATCCTCCACGCGGCCGACACTCATCTTCTCCGCGATGACTTCAAATGTCCGTCCGGAAAGAGGGGACGTGGTTACGACCAGTTTTGGCATATTCAAATGGTGCCGGCCTGTTTAGCCGGTTTGGATAGGGTGAGTCAAACTTCGAATGGCGGAATTGTCGAATGGTCCGCCTCGACAGCGGTTCCGCACTGCCCGCATTGGTTGAATCGGGCGATCCAGCGAGGGTTGCTGCCCGAGGTCAGCCGTCGTCGATTTCACCCACGGCCCGTGATCATCTGCCGAAACTCATCGAACAATGGAGTTGAATCGTGAGGCCCAGGTGACGCTTCCGGATGATATTGAACACAAAAGATGGGCTTTTTCTTGTGCCGCAACCCCTCGACGGTCCGGTCATTTAAGTTGATCCGATTCACCGTGACCTCCGATGGGAGTGAGTCGGCATCGACGGCAAAACCATGGTTCTGAGAGGTGATCTCGACCCGCCCAGTCTCGAAGTCCTTGACGGGTTGGTTCGCTCCCCGGTGCCCAAACTTTAGCTTGAACGTGGATCCTCCGAACGCCTGGCCGAGGATTTGATGGCCCAGACAAATCCCAAAAATGGGAATGCCGCTCTGAACCAATTCCTGAACGGTCCGCACCGCATAGTGGAGGGCAGCCGGGTCGCCCGGGCCGTTGGAAAGAAAAATTCCCGCCGGTTTGTATTTCAGAGCCTCCGCCGCGGAAGTGGTCGCCGGGACCACCTGAGTTCGAAATCCCCGCTGCCGCAAACAGCGCAGAATATTGTACTTCATCCCAAAGTCGAATGCGACAATCGGAATATCAGCGGCGGGCAGCGGCTTGCGATAGTCTCTCGGGTTTGGCGCAGAGAACCCCTTGTTGAGATCGAACGCGGCACTCTGCTCATCGTTGGGATCCCAGACAAACGGCTCCCGATGGGTGACTTCGTTCGCATAGTCCACACCCACGAGGCCCGGCCATTCCTTCGCCCGAAGCACTGCCTCCGCATCGGACAGCCCTTCGGAGGAAAGGACCCCCTTCAAAGCCCCTCGCACCCGCAGCTTCTTCGTGAGAGCCCGCGTATCCACGCCCTGAATGCCGGGGATTCCATTGTCGCTGAGGTAAGCCTCCAGCGACTGGTCCGCCCGCCAGTTGCTGACCACCGGGGATAACTCGCGAATGACAAATCCAGAAACGTGAGGCCGCCAGGACTCCACGTCGACCCGGTTGACCCCATAGTTGCCGATCAGGGGATACGTCATCGTGACAATCTGCCCCTTGTAGGAAGGGTCGGTGAGAATCTCCTGATACCCCGTCATCGACGTGTTAAAACACACCTCCCCAACCGTCGTGGCCTTGGCACCAAAGGCCTGACCATGAAACACAGAACCATCTTCCAAGGCGAGAATTGCATTCATTGCGGACTACAGGAGAAGCGTCCCCGGATTCGAGGACCGTAAAGAGACGTCAATGTTAGGCTTAGCAATTCCACGGTCAACGCAGATATTGAGCACCCGCTCAACGGGATTGACCCGCAGTTTTTACGTGCGCGAAGATTCCGACCGTCGTAGGTTACCGGCATGTTCGTTTGGCTTCTTGCTGCCCTTATTGTGGGCGTCTTCGCCGTCCTTGGTTTTGGCACCGGCGCGATCCGTGCCGGAATCTCAATGCTGGGTGCCTTTATTGCGCTCGCGCTCGCCGGCCCACTCGGAAAACTGACCGCACCGCTTTTTTCTAAAATGGGTACCGAACACCCGCTTTGGCTTCTGGTGCTCCCGTCACTCGTCGCGTTCGGCTTTGTCTGGCTCATTTTCTTCGGCCTTGGGTTTGTCGCGCACCAACCCGTCGAATTGCACTTCAAGTACAAAGAGGACGACTCGACTCGCAAGGGCTTTGAATTGATGAACAAGGCCCTGGGACTCTTCCTCGGCTTGATGACCGGGACAGTCCTTTTTCTTTCGGTCGGCCGCCTGATCTATTCGGGGGGATATCTGACCACACAAACTTCCGCCGAAAATGAACCCGGTATTCTGGGCTACGTGAATAAGATCCGCCAGGACATGAACGGTAGCGGTTGGGACAAAACGTTTGCGGCCCTCGACCGTACTTCGCCAAGTTTCTTCAAAATCTCGGATATCCTCGGCATTCTCTACCACAATCCCCTCGTTCATGGGCGCGCGTCCGGTTATCCCCAGTTCCTCCGCCTGGGCGAACGGCAGGAGTTCAAAGATATCGGCGCAGATTTGGAGCTGCTCAAGGAACTGACTCAGGGCGGTAGCTTCATGGCGATTTCCGGTAACCCGAAAGTTCAGAGCCTACTGAAAAACGAAGAACTGACCAAGGAACTCCTCGCCACCGATCTGGATGACTTCCGCAAATACATCGAGACCGGGAAGTCTCCAAAATATGATGACGAACGCATTCTGGGCCGATGGCGCCTCGATCCCATTGCGACGCTGAATGCGGCAAAGCGCAGCCGGCAGACAATTACTGCCACCGAAATAATCCTGCTGCGGAATCTCCTGACCAACGCTCTTGCGGCCACTACCTTGACGGCTTACATCGATGGCAAGTTCGTGATAAACGCGCCGGCACTTCCTGCTGCGGTCACGACCGAGGCTAATGCCGCCGCGGAGGCAGCCGGCGGGCCCGCGTCCGGTGGCATCGACCCCACCCTAGCCCAGCGTTACGGGCTTCGCCCCGGCGCCCGCGGCCCGGGCCTCGGAGGGCAGCCGTTGCCTCCCGTCGCTAAACCCGCACCCGTCGCCGTCAACCCCTTCGCAAAACTCCATCTTTCTTACGAGGGAACGTGGAAGCGGAATGCGGAAATCTATGAACTGACTTCGTCAACCAGTGGGAACGAGCAGACCGTGAATGCGACGATTAATGACGCCGGCCGCCTCGTAGTGCCTGTCGAGACGGTGAAAATCTCGCTGTTTTTTGTCCGAGCCCTTTGATGACGCTCCCGTCGGTCTGTTTAATCGCGGACATCGCGTACAGAGACCCGCCATCAGCGGGGGAAAATCATACGGTAGGTCGGGATGGCGACCGGCTCGGCATTCAAAGCTCGGTTTCCCCCAAGTTTGAACAGCCCACGGGCATCCTCCCGCTCTTTTTCCGCGACGATAGCGTCGCCTGAAATCAAGTTGCCCGCACCCGGCGCATCCCCGGCAGAATTGAGATCAGAAGGTTCCGCGGCAGGGGAAAAAGTAAAAATCCGAGAAAGATCACTCGTTCGAGCGCGCCCAGCTACCCCCCCCGCAACCGTACCAAAACCGGCCGCATCTGCCGACCTCGAAAGGCTCTGCCCCGTTCCCGCATTTACAGGCGGTTCAACGTCACCCGACAGCACTAGATACAGGCTCACCCCCACGAACGTGAGCCCGCAGAGGGTGAGCAGATTGGCACCGGCCAGAATTCGAGCGGTACTCAATCCAAGCGACCGACGCCACCAAGGTACTTCCTCCCGCACCAACTCCTCAGCTTCGATCTGAAAAATCACTTTGGACGCAAAGTTATTGAAAAAACCCGGTGGTGGAATCTCCCGCCGCTTAAGGACCATCAACCGACGCAAACCGTCGAAACCACCCGTCAATTCCTCGTTTTCAAAAGGCATAATACTTTGTGAATCTCTCCCATTCCACCGTAGGCATCCCCTGCTTAACGGACCCAGTCCGCCAGCCATGCCTGCAACTGCTGCCGGGCGTAGTGCAACCGTGATCGCACGGTACCCGGATTACAGTTCATCACCGCGGCGATTTCGTCATGCGGTATCCCTTGGATATCGTGCATTGTGACCACCATACGATGCTCCTCAGACAGTTTCTGGATGGCCTCGTTCAATCGGGTCTGAAGCTCGATGAGCCCCACCTCCCGTCGCGGAGTGTTCTGCGACACGAGAGCGACTAAGTCAGGGTCGTTTTCCCCGCTAAAATCCAGGTCGTTGAGACTAAAATGGGGAGTCCGGTTGCGTCGTTGTTTGAGGAAATTAATCGTTCGATTGACCGCAATCCGGTAAACCCACGTATAAAAACTCGAGTCGCCCTTGAATGACTTCAGAGCCTGCCAGGCTTTGACAAACGACTCCTGCGCCAAGTCACTGGCATCCTCATGATTTCCCGTCATGTGGTAAATCGTCGCATACACCCGTTCTTGGTACTTTCGCACCAAGTCGTCGTATGCCGAGAGCTCTCCCGCCCGTGCCTGACGTACCAGTTCCCGGTCGACCTCACCGTCAGTAACAACGGGCTCACTCCGAACCGGAAGAACGCTGGCGGCGATAATGTCCATGGACAGGGCTGCAACCATATACCGTTAGACACCTAAACTGGTAATTCGTTGCGATAAAAACTCCGAAAACTGGTTCAAAGCCGACCGACTGGGGGTCGCCGGCAACCCCTCGACAGCCGCTACCGCCTCGCTGAGAAATTCTCGAATCACCTCGGCGGAACCCACCAACACCCCCGCCCGTTCCAACCGGTCTCGAACCCCGGCAAGCAGCTCCGGGTGCCAATTCTCCAGCCACCCTATCAACTCCGACCGCTCCTCCAAACCGGCGTTCTCCAGATAAATCAATACCGGCAAGGTCGGCTTCCCATTCGCTAGATCCGTCCCCAGTGATTTTCCTGCCTCCCCTTCCGCACCGAACACATCGAGGCAGTCGTCGTAGATCTGATAGGCCGTCCCCAGGGCCAATCCATATCTGCGCAGTGCCCGCTGCTGCTCGACAGTCCCACCCCCCAACTTCGCTCCCAGCTCACACGCGAGGGCAAAAAGCTCGGCCGTCTTCATTGCAAGCACTCTGAAATACTCGGCGCGAGTCAAGTTCCAGCGACCGCGTCGGTGGGTCTGAAGAATTTCGCCCCCACAGACAATTCCCGTCGCATCCGCCACCGCCCGACAGACTTCCGTCGTTGAAAAACCTGCCGCAAGCTTGAGCGCATGGGCGAAAAGACAGTCTCCCAGCAGTACCGATACTTCGTTGCCCCAGCGCGCCGCAAGCGTTGACCGACGACGACGCAACAATGCACCGTCCATGACATCGTCATGAACCAGAGTTGCAAGATGGATCATTTCAATGATGACCGCGACGGTGACAAGCTCCTCGGTTACCCTCCCCACCGCCCCGCTTGCGAGGGCAATCAATGCAGACCTCAACTGCTTGCCTCGATTGTCGAGAGCATATCGGGCATACTCCACAATTTCAGGCTCAAATGCCTCGACTTGCGCCACCAGTTGATACGATACGCGGTCGAGGAAAGGCCGGACCGGATCGACGATTTGTTCCCACACAGCGGCCTCGCACGCAGGGTCAGCCGTGCGAGTGGGGGTTGAAATTGGGACAACTACAGCCGGCATCGTGGCACAAAGTAGATTTGGATAGGGGCAGGGTCAACCTTCCGAGTATCCTCCGACCCGCGTTTTTTATCCTACCCACCCCATTCACTGAGATTCAGCGAGTTTTCGCATTTTCCACAAACCTCGGGCCGCCCCGGCATTCGATGCCGCCGTTGACTTTCTCTTTGACCGGGTGGCCAGCCGTTCACTAGGGTGAAAGTCCGTTCCATTGACAACATTCAACAAACTAGCATGAGCAATACTTACGTCCCTCTCATCAGCTCCGGTACTGCCGGCCCGCTGGGTGTACTTCACCTGCCCCGCATGTGGCTGAAGGTTTCCCTCGAAGCCCGCGGTAAAATTGCCGCCGGATACCCCGGCATCGGCAAAGGCTACGACGCCATGGTGTGCGCCGCCCTCAATATCAATCCCGACGCCGCGAAGAAATTCGTCGCCGACAGCAAGCCAACCTATCCTCAATTCGAGGCTTGGATTCGTAAACAGCCCGGTGTGAAACTCGACAAAGCCACGATTCACAAGTTGAACGTTTCAATCGCCGGATACATCCACGACGACGACACCCGCAAGGGCATCCTCAGCGCCAACGGATTGCCCGAAGATGGTTCCGTTCTGCCGGACGCCATCAATCTGAACAATCTGGACGACTGGTACGAATTCCATCAGGCGGTCCTGAAATAGCGTCCCCTCAGACTGTCACCGCACCGGCCCGGACATCCGTCCGGTCCGGTGTTTTTTTTGGATCCGATCGGACGCGAACCGGGAGTTGATTTCCCTGCCGATCGACCGAACTCGCGCCGCACTCCTGAAGCCTTTTTCCCGGAAGTTCCCGTCAATTATCGCGATTAACGGACGGCTCATGTTCTTTCCGCGGACGCCACGTCTCCATCCAGCGCCCCGAGGCATTTTTCAAAACCTCCGGCTCCCAGAACAACACATAAGTGGCGATGCATGTAAGGAAGCCGGTGATCCCAAGCGTCACGGCGACTCCGATGTGAAAGAGGGCGCCCACCAGACACGCCGCGAGTCGATACCTTCGGGTCCAGAGAAAAACTGGCAGGAATATCTCCATAACGATCACCAGCCAGGAAGCGATTGTATAGGCGCCAGCCGGAAGGGATAAATCGCCAATCCAATAGCCCGCGGAAGTCGCCCACCGTCCGATCAGAGTCCACGGCAGCACCAAGCCGGCCCGCCATTCAGGCATCGTCAATTTGTATAATCCCGTGCCGGAATATAGAAATGATATGTGCACGGCTATGAGCCGCGCGGAAAATTGCGATACCTTACGACGGGCCGCAGAGGCGGGCCGCAGGCTGGCGGTGATCGACCAAACCCGATCCAAGTCAGAAAAGCACAGGAGAAAGAGAAAAAAGACGTTCAGATTATCGAACGCGGCGCCACCGGTGCGAAATTGGAGCAACCAGTGATAAACATAGCCAGCCCAGACGAGCGGAGTGATCACTCGGGTGAAGAGCCCGAGAATAAAAGGAATATGAAGCGCGAGAAAAACGGCATAGATTGCTCGCGCGAGTCCCGGGCCCGGGGCCATATCCGGAAGGACCGTTGGATTATAGACTCCAATGGATGAGAAAAGGGTGTCCACGACCTGCCAGTTGCGTCCCCAGTACCAGAACAGATAGAATCCAAAACAAATTCGATATCCGGCCAGACTGTGTCCGGTGTCGAGGGGAAACCAGAACTGGTGCCACCCTCGAAATGCTGCCCCGAGCCGTCCTGAAATCTGCCGCGGCGCTCGGTCAGTTAATATCGGATTGGAGGAATTCATTGTGCATCCGTCAGAATAAGATATTGAAAAACGGCATCCGGGGAATTGGTGCCGACGTGGAATCCTCCTGAATTTGCCGGCCACGTCATATGACGATAGGCGATCTGGGTGACCGGAGCATCCGGATGCAAGAAGTTATGCCGGCGCCGAACTTTGTTTCCCAGTACCTGATGAACATCCGCCTGATTCTGGCCGGACGAGTTCACGCCTGAGACCTCCGCCTTCATCATGTTATACTGAATCCCCCTCCAGAATGGGAAGAATTCGTCCGAAGGAAGCGGTCGCCATTCGGAAATATTGGTACCGCCGCCCGGCGGGCGCCCCCAGAGGGTGAATTCCATGTTGTTGGAGGAATAATTCGCAAACAGCCCAAAACAGACGAGACTCCCCATCTCCCGCGGCAAGATCGTCGGGACACCCGCGAGTGTGCTCCAAACCTGGGTGGGAATGAGCAACACATCCGACCCAACAACCAAGAGGGCCAACAGCGATTGAAAGGCTAGCAGCCCGCGAAGCTTGAATCTCATTGCAGGAAAGTACCGGTAAAAGCCACTGGGAGGCAACGCCGGGCGTCTCGAAATGACCCCCGTTCTGCCCCATCGTCGGATGCGAGCTTGCCTCAACCGCCGGATCGAATAGCGTTTTGCGCAATGCATTCTTCGCGCCAGTTCATGAAACGATTTATTCTTCCCGGCCTGGTCTTGGGAACCACTCTTTCCCTCCCCGCCACCGCCGCGCCGGCAAAGAAAGGCAAAGGCAAATTGCGCCACGTGGTGGCCTTTAAGTTCAAGGATTCCGCCACAAAGGCCGAAATTCGCACGCTCGAAGACGCGTTCCGCGGTCTGAAGCTAAAGATTCCGCAGGTTGCCAAACTGGAAGCCGGCGAAAACAATAGCCCGGAGGGCTTGAATAAGGGTTGCACCCACGGATGGATCTTGACGTTCAACAGCGAGAAAGACCGGGATGACTATCTCGTGCACCCGGACCACAAGGAATTCGGCAAATTGGCCCGCGCCCTAGTTGCCGATGTCTTTGTGTTGGATTTTTGGGCGAAAGAGTAGGCCCACCAACCCGCTCAAACCGCGAAAGGACGTTCGAAATCGGCCGGCGACGTTCGCCCGTGCCCGGTTGTCCCTCCCTCAGCGCCGAGTATGCACAGCCAGGGTCCCGAGCGCCACGACGAGGCGGTCGAGCAGCGGTTGTTGCGTCAACTTCAGCCGCTCCTTGGCTCCATCCAGGGAAAAGAACCCCGCCCGGTCCACTTCAGGAAACTCCTGCCAATTTCCAGACCCCGGTGGCCACTCCAACGAGAAATGATTGCTCTTGGGAGGACCCGTTTCACTCCAGTTGCCTTCAAATGCCCAAGCATGCACCGTTTTTCCACCTTTTTGCAGGATCGAGCCCAACTCAATGAACGGCCCGCAGGGTCGGATCCCAACCTCTTCCTCGAATTCTCGAACCGCCGCCGCAAACGTCTCCTCGCCCGGCTCGATCTCACCCTTGGGAATGGTCCACACGTCATAATCCCGGTGCGGAAACCAAGGCCCGCCCGGGTGCGCAATGAAAACCTCCAATTCCACCCGGCACACTCGGTACATCAGCAAACCCGCGCTGACACGGGGACGCTTTGGACGATGTAGGCCGAGGGGCATAAAGGGAACTTTCCGACTTAAATGAGACAGTCTCGCCCGCTAACCCGCGAGGAGCAATTTCCTGTGGAGAGAGCCAAGCTCCCGCTGCTGGTTCTTAATCGAGACCCACTCTTCACCTCTTTCTCTCAATCTCTGCAATTTGTGTCAAACGGGGAGTTCGCACTCATGCCAGCCGACACGATCCAGTCGGTCGGGGCGTCAGTGCAATTTTTAAAGCATGTTTGTACGACCGTGTCTTAACCCGCTATTGTTCCGCTCTTCGTCATGATCGACTCACCGATGATCGAGGTCCACGACCTCACAAAGCGGTACCCAGGACGCACGGCGGTGGATGGCATCACGTTCACAGTCGGGCGCGGTGAAGTGGTCGGCTTTCTGGGCCCCAATGGGGCCGGTAAGTCCACCACGATGCGAATTCTGGCTTGTTTTCTGCCCGCGACCGGTGGAACCGCCCGGGTAGCCGGCTTCGACGTCTACCGAGAACCCGACGAAGTTCGAAGGCGTATCGGGTACATGCCCGAAAGTAATCCCTTGCACCTGGACATGCGGGTCCGGGAGTACTTGAAATTCCGAGCCCGATTGAAGGGACTCGGATGGCAGCGGTCCCGCGATCGGGTCGATATCGTTCTCCAACAATGTGGACTAACGGAGGTCCACCGGCGCATCACTGGACAGCTCTCGAAAGGGTACCGGCAGCGTGTGGGATTGGCGGATGCTCTCGTGCATGAACCGGATCTGATCATGCTGGATGAACCCACCATCGGACTGGACCCCCACCAGATTCGCGCCGTCCGTGCCCTGATCAAGGAACTCGGAAAAACCACAACCATCCTGATTTCCACTCATATTCTTCCCGAAGTGGAGATGACCTGTAGCCGGGTGTTAATCCTCAACCAGGGTCGAATTCTAGCGGCAGATACTACCGAAAATCTGAAGCGAAAACTGAGCCTCGACGGACAGGTAATCGCCGAAATCGCCGCGCCGCATGAGGCTCTGCGGGAGTGCTGGCGAGATCTCCCTGAAATCGAAAGATGGGACGTTGCTCCCGCGGACGGCGAGTGGTTTCGCGTCGCTCTTACTCCGCGGAATGGTGCCGATCTCCGGCCCCTCGTCTTTGCCATCGTCCGCGACAACGAATGGAGTTTGCGCGAACTCACACGGAGTCGGCATTCATTGGAGGACATTTTTATCCACCTGACCCGCCAGCAAGGAAAGGACCTGCCCGGACAATGAATGTGATCTTGGCACTAATTCGACGTGAACTCGGCGGTTACTTCAAGTCGCTGATCGGATACGTGGTCATCGCCGCTGTGCTTTTTTTATTCGGGTTCAGCTTTGTGGACATGCTCGGCAAGCTGAACGGGATCCCACAAGACGCCCCCGTGACAGAGCAATTTTATGCCACGGTGTACTTTTGGGTGATTCTCCTAATCACCGCTCCGATGATCACCATGAGAGCGTTTGCGCTGGAAAAATCCACCGGAACCTATGAATCCCTCATGACTGCTCCCGTCGGAGACTGGCAGGTGGTTCTGGCTAAATTCGGAGGCACGCTCGCCTTCTTCGCCCTAGTCTGGTTACCACTCCTCGGCTGCCTTTTCATCATTCGCCACTTCACCGGCGATCCGGCGACACTCGACCCCCGGGTCACCGCCGGAACTTTCTTCGGTATTCTGCTGATAGGGTCGCTCTACATGGCCATGGGTTGCTTCGCAAGTTCCCTGACCCGAAGCCAAATCATCGCCGCCATTTTCAGCTTCCTCCTCGGAGTCGGCCTCTTCGTTCTCAGCCTCCGATCCGCGGCCCTTTCCCCCTCGGAAAGTGGATGGGGTGCCGTGCTGGACTATACATCCGTCATGCGACATTTGTTCGATTTTTCCCGCGGCATCATCGACACCCGTCAGGTCGTGTTCTACCTCACGGGGACGGCTTTTTTTCTCTACTTGACTCAACGGGTGGTCGAGAGCCGCCGTTGGAAATAATCCTGTGGACGATCTTCCTCCTCCCAGTTTTCCGTCCGGACGCCGCCTGGGTATCGCCGTCCACGTGCTCGTCGCGGCCAGTCTGTTCCTGGCAATCCTGGTCATGCTCAACTACTTGGCGGCTCGTCACCCCTTGCGCAAAGATCTCACTTCCGGCGATCGATTCGTCCTCAGTCCGCTGACCCTTCAGGTCCTCCAAAATCTGACCAATCAGGTCCGCATCACAGTACTTTATGACTCGGAAATCGGGCTCTTCAGTCACGTCGATGCGATGCTCCGAATCTACCGGAGCCTGTCTTCCAAAATCACCCTCGACGTCGTTGACTACAGCCTCGCACCCGGACGGGCCATTCAGATTCGCGACCGGTACAATCTAGGGCGGGACGATAAGGACCTGGTGATCTTCGAGGCAGGAAAGGAAACCCGTTTCGTCCGCAGCTCCGAACTCTCCGTCTACGACGCAGACGTCAATCGCATGTTGCAAGGGGGCAGTCGGGAGGTCCGTCGCTCGGCATTTAAGGGCGAAGCTCTCTTTACCGCCGCGATTCTAACCGTCAGCGAGGCCATCCGCCCGCGGGTCTGCTACCTGCAAGGGCACGGAGAACACGATCCGCAAAGCAGTGATCAGAACGGTTACCGCAAATTCATCGAACTCCTGGCGGAAAGGAACGTGTCCGTGGACCCCCTCACATTGGGTGCAACGCGGGAGTCACTGCCTCCCGATTGTGAACTGCTTGTGATCGCCGGCGCAAACAGCCCCCTGGAAGCAAACACACTGCGAAAAATTGGGTCTTTCCTCGATCAAGGAGGCCGTTTGCTCGTGCTGATGAACGTGGAGAGCCTTGCCATCGCCACGGGCCTGGAGGAATTTCTCATCCGTTGGGGCATCGCCGTCCGACCCAGTGTCGTGGCTGATGGGCAACAGACCACCGGCGGCTCCGATGTTCTAGTAGGGGAGTTCGGTGCCCACCCGGTCGTGAACTCTTTGGCGCACGGGCATCATAAGGTTCAACTCCTACTGCCCCGAACGGTGGGTAAGATCCCCGAAAAATTCATGCCAGCGGACCCTCCCAAGGTGGAACAGCTCCTCTTCACCAGTAATGCCGGTCAGACCAAATCCAGGATTCGCGATGGAACCGCCTACTATGATTCCCGCATCGACATTCAGGGGCAGATGATCCCAATCGCCGCCGCGGCTGAAAAAGGCGGACTGGCCGGCGTGACCGCCAACCGTGGTGCGTCTCGCATCGTGGTCGTGGGAGACTCATTCTGTTTTGGAAACCAATTAATTGAGAGTGCATCCAATCGGGATTTCGCCGGCTTGGCCGTGAACTGGCTTCTCGATCGCCAGCAATTCCTCGCCATTGGTCCCAAACCTATCCACGAGTACACCCTTCGATTGACTCCGACTCAGCTCACCATCCTGCGCTGGCTTTTCCTCATGGTCCTTCCCGGATCGGTACTCCTCCTGGGTATCATCGTTTGGCTCCGACGACGCGCATGAGCCTGGATGCCCCTCGTCCTCCTGTATGAATTCTCGCCACACATGGATCCTCCTGCTCGTTGCCATCGCGCTGGCCAGCTATTTGAAATTCGTCGAGCTTCGAGCCCCGATCCGGATCCGGGCGACGCACGGCGGGCACGCAGCGTTCCGGCCCTTGGAGCTTGCCAGTGTGCGCTCACTTGAATTGCAGCGCAGCAATCAGGTCATGCGAGTCGAACGGGATAGCAAGGGCTGGTGGCTCAAATACCCCGTCTCTCAGCCCGCTCAAACCGTCGGAATTGACCGAATGATCGACGCCCTCAAGAAGCTCGAACCGACCGCACATGTCAGTGCTGCCGAGATTGCGGCCCAGCCCGGCGGCCTCGCCGCCTTCGGCCTGCAACCTCCCCAGGCCCTTTTGACGATCGAATCCGTAACCGATCGCACGGTCCTAAATCTCGGTAGCCCGTCGCCGGTGGGGAATCGTTTCTACTTCCAACGGATGGGATCCGACGGGCTGTTCGTCGCCGATACCGCTCTATTGGATGCCCTGCCCGCCAACGCGAACGACTGGCGGGATCGTTCCCTGCTCAGCCTTCGGGATGCCCAAGTGAACCGCATCGAAATTCGAGGTCAAACCGATTTAAAGGCCGAACGGGATCCATCCACCGGAGTCTGGCGACTGACCCGTCCGCTGGCTGCCCGAGCTGATGGTGCCCGCCTGGAACTGTTACTCAATGAATTGAAAAATGCCAGGATCGCTGAGTTTGTAACCGATGCCCCCATGGTTGATGCCGCTGCATTCGGTCTACAGCCGCCAGCCATCGAATTTGCGGCCGGCGAGGGAACGGATGATCTGGTGCGACTGCAAATTGGACGTTCACCCACCAATCAGCCGTCCTGGCGGTACGTCCGGAATCTGCTCCAAACAAATGTGTATTTAGTTCCAAACAAAACACTAACATCATTGGATGCACCGCTGTCTGCGTTCCGCGATCGACAGCTCACACCCCCACTCGACGCCACTGCCTACATTCATTTCCGGTTTGGCACGAATGAGACGACTCTCGAGCGGGAGGGGACCAATTGGTGGATTCAGCTGCCCAGGAGATTTCCCGCCGATCCCTCAGGAATTGACCACCTGCTCGCGGAATTAGCATCCCTCGAAATCATCGAATTTCCCGCAGACGTCGTGACCGATTTCGCAAAATTCGGTTTGGCTGAACCGAATCGCGAATTCGCTTTGGGAAAACGAGTCACCAACCGGGTCGCATCCGTCACCAACCAACCGATCGTCAAAATCCAGTTTGGCCGTCCCCTTACCAATAACTCTGCCCTTCTGTACGTCCGTCGTTCGGACGAGCCGGGAGTCTACGCGGTCCCCAAAATTGATTTTCGACTGCCCGAAACCGCAAACCAACTTCGTGACTGGCATTTTGCCTCCACCAACGTGACGGAAATTCGCGTGCAACGCGGCGGCCGCACCCGGGTGTTTCAAAGATCGGCTGAAGGTAGCTGGGAGACGGGCGAACCAAGCCTTCCGTCAGATTCATTTGATGAGCTGCTCCACCGCCTCAGTGACTGGAATTCGGTCCGATTTACCATCCGCGACGAGGCTACGTTTCTGAAGGCCTACAAGTTTTCCGATCGTAGTCACGAGATATCCCTCGTATTCCGCGAACGATCCGGGCCTCTGCAACAATGGAGGCTGCGATTCGGCGCCGACCTTGGCACCGAGGTTGTCGTGCTGGCAAACTTCGACGACGATCCGCTCTCCATCCATTTGAAGCTGCCCAGGACCCTTTACGAGGATCTTTACCATCTGCTGCCCGTGCGCTGATTCCTATTCAACGCCGCCTTCAACTCGGCCTTTCCAGGGCGATACATTTCTGGCACCCTTTTTTTCGGGCCATGTCCGTTTTTCGAAAAAAACAACGCATGATGGTGCTCTCTGCCATCGCAGGCAGCGTCATTTACGCCAACGTTTCGGTTCTATTGCGCAGCGTCGCCCCAGGGATGCCCGTCAAACTCCCCCTGCCACGGGAGGCAATCAGTACCTTTCAGCTGTTCGGAATGTTTGCCACCTTTACCGCAACGAACAGCCAGTTCACGCTTTGGGGACTGCCCAGAGGCGCTGCCCTGAGCCCCACTAACTGGATTCCACTTCCCACCGATGAGCTCGTCCCGCACAAGAAAGGAGACCAATTCATGCGCTTGCGAGCTACCAAACATGCGTCCAGTGTGAACCCGAAGATTCATATCGACGCGATGATGAACCTCGGAGAAAAAGTCTGGCGCTACCACAACCGTCACCACCCGGATCGCCCCATCTCTCGCGTCGGCCTCCGAATCGATTCCTGGCCGTCAAGCCCGCACGGTTGGGATAGCCTTCGCAACGACCCGACCGCCACCAATACTCTAGAGTCGATCTTTTGGGAGGACCTCCTTCTTACCCGATGACTGCGACCGAAATGCCTTCCGGCAGTGAACCAGCAAAGGCTGCCGTGCCCGCTCACGCTCTCAACCAAGTGCGTTTTCTCCAGAAATGGACGACTCGATGGAATGAGTATTGGTTTGCCAAGGACTCCGGCTATGCCTTTGCCCTGTTCCGAATCCTTTTCGGCCTATACATACTGGCTTATTTCCTAATAAGCTTTATGGGATCGGTTACCTTGGAGTTTTCCAATCAGGGAATCTACAACCCATTCCGCATTCCTGACATTGCGCTGCCTCCTGTGGGCGCTGGGATCCTGTTCTGGTTTTTTATCATCCTGGTCACCTCCTTCACGGTCGGATTCATGACCCGAATCGTGACCCCGGTCATTCTCGCTCTTTTTCTTTACTACTACTTCCTGAGCATCGGTGTAAGAGATTGTGCCTATGACCGGCTCACCATTCTTTTCCTCGGAACCTCGTGCCTCGCCGACTTGGACCGAGTTTGGTCCCTTACCGCTCTCACTCGAACTCCGGGGGCTCAAAAGGTGAGGGTTTGGCGCTGGGGTGCCCGACTGATGACCCTGCAAATTATGTTCCTCTATGGCGGGGCTGCCGTATTCAAGATGTTCGATCCGGCCTGGCGCGACGCCGGAATGATGAAGTACACGTTTTGCAATATGTGGGCTACGCCGCCTGCGTACTGGTTTGCGCGTCTCCCACTTCCCTCGTGGGTGCATCTCGCGATGACAATTTTTGTCGTCGTCTTCGAATTCTGGCTCCCATTTGCCTTCGCCATCCGCCGGTTCCGACTCTGGGCCGCCATCTCGGCCGCCATCTTTCATCTTCAGATTGCCGTCCTTCTAAACGTTCCAGAGTTCTTGGTCTGCGTTGCAACGTACCCGCTGTTCTTTACCGGCGACGAGGTTCGCAATGCCGTTGCCAAAATCCTTGGGTGGGGAAGAAAACCTTCACCCTTGGAACCCTCCCGGTAACCGACATTCCTCTGCGCCCGCAATCGACAGAGCTTTAATCCTGCGACGCAACAGATTGACACACAGCCCATTCTTGGATATCGCTTCCCCCAGTTGTCTGGCGGGATTCATGATATCCGTTCTCAATCAACAGGTGCTCGTTTTGAACCGCCTTTGGCAGGCGGTAAACGTCTGTTCTGTCCGCCGCGCGCTCTCTCTCCTCTTCGAAGGTCACGCCCACGTTGTCTTTTCACCGGGGGACGGAGAGTTCAAGATTTTTGATTTTCACCAGTGGCGAGACTTTTCCACCCGAAATCCAGGTGATGAGGAAAAGATCCGGACGGTCTCGCTTCGACTGCGCATCCCTCGAGTGATCCTGTTGGCCGTGTTTGATCGCCTTCCAAAAAAGGAAGTCAAGTTCACCCGGCACAACATTTTTGAGCGAGACCAAAACACGTGCCAATACTGCGGCCGGACGCTCGATCGGAAGGATTTAAATCTTGATCACGTTCAACCCCGAGACCGCGGCGGTCCCACCACTTGGGAAAATATTGTTTGCTCCTGCATACCGTGCAATACCCGAAAGGCGAATCGCACCCCGTCGGAAGCAAGCCTGCGTCTAATCCGAAAACCGAAACGACCGAAGTGGCGGCCATTCGTCCAGATCAACCTTGGCGTGCCCGTGCATGACAGTTGGCGGCATTTCATCGATCTCGCGTACTGGAATGTCGAACTGGGTGAAGAGGTTGGATAGGCCCGACACAGTGTCGACCTGCCGTCGCGGACCGAGATCCGTCCCGATTCTCAGCGTCGAGTCCAATTTTCAGACCGGACACGGGCGCTAACGTCAACCACCGGAAGTCTTCGGGCGCCACCAACTCCTACCTCCGTCATGGGTGACGTCCCAGGTCGACGACCCGGAAGAAAGCATGCGCAGCCGTCGCATCAACGATTGAATTTCGGTCCGAAGTACTGGTACCCAGGTTCATCCAAGGAGCGAGCATCGACGCACGGGATTGAATCTGGAACGGACCCCCTCCCCCAGTCCAACTGAGGACCAATTTTCCATCTGGCTGGGGAACTGGCACCAGCAGGCGAAAGACCGGTTCGGGCAATTTAATCTCGTAGCCAATGTCCTGCAGAATTGCAAAGTCCAGCTCTGAGAACGTTCGGCGAACCCCCTGGTTTGCGAGCATCATTGCAGACTCTTGCCCATGGGAAACGGTGCCCTGCTTAACGTGCGTCAGATCGGGCGCCAGCGGAACAGGCCCTCCGAAGAAAGTGCTCGCCGCGGCACCTACAAATTCTCCGCTTTTCGTGGCCGCGTGAAATGCCGACACGCTTGCAGAGATTCCGAGCAAGTGTCCAATTTCGTGCACCGCAAGCGAATAGAAGTCGTTCTGACCAAAAAACGGCTCCAGCGTGGATGGGTCTTCGTCGAAATAGAAGGGGGTATTCGTGTCGAACGAAATAGACCCGCCCAGCGAATCGAAGTTAGTTGTACTGGTCCGGGCAGAAAACATGTTGAAAAATCCGGATGTAGCCGCCGACCACGAGTAGTTGAACTCCGAGTACCCCAAAACATTGCCCGGAAGATCACGTGCCCCTACAAAAATGCGGATGGTGCTCTTCGGAAGGCTGAGGTCCTGCAGAAAAACGATTTCCCCGGTGGAAGGATGCGGGAACGACAGAGTCCAAGTATCTCCGCCCGCCGGATTGATAGCCGCGAAGTCATCCAATATCCGAGACTCAAAGAGCTCGGCGGCACGTTCCAACGTTATGCGCCGATCGGAATGTTCAGCCGAGAAAAAATTTGCGGTGTCGTAAGTGTAGTCGAACTCGATCTGGAGCGACCCACGCGCTGATCCGTGAAGTAAAACAACTGCAAATATCACTTGAAGAATGCGAACCATAACGACACCTACTAGGCTAACGCCTGGCTTTAGTCTAGTGACTATGTTCAGGAAAGAGCTTCGCCACGGCCAGTCGGTTTAATCGTAGGAATGACGAAGTCACTCGCGCCGAAATTGTGGAATGTTCCATCTTTGTCACCCCAAACTTCCCGGTTTACAGTCTCCCGTTGCCCGCGTGGTCAGCTTCATGGTTTCTTCCTCTCACATGAATAAGGTCGCCATTGTCACCGGCAGCGCCTCTGGAATCGGTGCCGCCATCGCTCAGCGGTTGGCCGACGATGGCTTTACCGTCACGGCGCTCGATATCGCATCGGCAACATCGCCCTGCGATGTCCGCGAGGAAGGTTCCATCGTCAAAGCCCTTGCACCTCTTCCGCGCATTGACGTCGTCGTGAACAGCGCCGGCATCGCGGTTCGCCACACCGTCGAAGAGGAAGAGGCCGAGACCTGGGATCGCATCCAAGCGGTCAATGTTCGCGGGGCTTTCCTTGTGTCCAAACATGCGCTGCCCAAAATGGTTCCGGGCGGAAGCATCGTCCATATCGCTTCGGTCGTCGGCATCCTTGGTTTTCGCGAGCGTGCCGCCTACACGGCGAGCAAGGGCGCAATCGTCGCGCTCACCCGAAACATGGCTCTCGACTATGCGGGGCGCGGGATTCGCGTGAATTGCATCTGCCCGGGCTTCATCGAAACGCCGCTGATTGCGGCGATTTTGCGCGATCGTGAACGGACCGCGCGACTCACCGCTCTCCACCCGCTGGGACGCTTGGGACAGCCCGAAGATATCGCCAACATGGCCGCCTTTCTCGCCTCCGAACAAGCCTCCTGGATCACAGGGCAAGCCTTCGCTGTGGACGGCGGCTTGTCCGCGGGGCACGCCCAAATCCTATGAAAACCGTAACCCCGCAAGCCCACACGCTGTCGCGTCTTCCTCCGCGCAGATGTGGATGAGCGCGAATTGTCGGTTTCCCTTGATCACGAGGTTTTGGAGGCTGCGACCGTGGCCGTGACGATGATTGAACTGGATGAGCAAACGGCGGAAATGCTTCGCGCTCAGGCGCACGTTCGCAATCTAACCCTGGGCACGTTCCTACAAGATCTCGCAGCGTCCACCCTCCCGGTGAACTCCTCCCAACCAGTCGCTGCGAAAGATTTTGATGGCCTGATTAATTCGGTGGCAGGAAATGATCCAGTTCTTCCTTCCTCGATTTCTCGCTCTGACATCTACCGCGAGCACGACTGAGGATTTATTCAGAGGCGAGAGGGTGTGCTCAAACCACGTCCTGAAACTCCTGCTCCTCCCCAAACTGGCGGTATTTCTGGAAAAAGAATACGAATCGCGCCAGCGGCACTTCGGCGGCTGGTACCTTGTTCATTTTCTGCCGATACGCATCGAGGATGCCGGTCGACCGCTCGTGACGGCGAGAAAGACATGCGCCGCCTGGCCTCCGCGCGCGGTTTGGATTGGGACACGATGACTGAGGTTCAGCGCGAGGGTTTTGTGGACGACATCCTCCACGAATCGTGAATGGGATTCCTCGCGTCGTTTTCGACACCAACATCCTGTTTTCCGCGGTTGGCTGGCTGGGGAATCCGCACCAGTGCGCTCAAGCCGCCCGCCAGGGGAAATGTCTGTCTGTCACCTGCGAACCTATCCTTGCGGAACTCGCCGAGAAGCTTCAAATCAAGCGCGGCTTCGATGCGGGTAAAGCAGCGGAATTCTTGGCGCTGCTCCAAAGCGCGCCCAAGCCTTGAGAATCTGGCGGTGCCGTGGAAGACGGGTTACATCGGAGAACTCTTCCCTCGATGATTTGGAATTTTCCAGGAACAGCCTGAAGAATTACAGCGCGTGACAACTCGGTTGAATCCGATAAATTGCGACCGGATGAAATCAGCGCCGACATATAATTTCCCGCCGGATGTTCCCATCTGGGTCGACCCAGAACGATTGAGCGGCGCGCCCTGCTTCAGAGGAACGCGTGTGCCGGTAGACAGCCTTTTTACCAATCTGGAAAGCGGCCTTAGCCTCGACGAATACCTGGATTGTTTTCCCGACGTGACGCGTGGACAAGCGGTTGCCATTTTGGAATACGCCCAGAAAATGGCGCTTCCAGCCGCATGAATGTTCTTCTGGATGCTTCGATTTCTTGCTCCAGGTTCACTCGAAAGAGTGGGTCACTGGACAGCACCTGAAGGATTTAATGGATTGCATCACCTGCTGGGTATACCGCGACCACGGGAAATTCCCGCAGTCATTCTTCGATGTAGCCGGCGGGATGAACCGAGGACTTGATGAACCTTAACAAAGGGCCGCTGAGGTCGATCGTTGAAATCGTCTAAATTGCAGCCCACGAGAATATGGACGCCATTGAAATCATCCTCTCCGCACAGGTTCAAAAGTGCTGGCGCATCAAACCCTCCGGGCGCGCCAGCGAGCCGCCTGTGCATTGGCTGGGGCAATGGCGGGTCGATTTCGGCGACAAACCAGACCGCCCTTCGGTCGCATTGGTGACGAACACGACCACGCTTTACACGTTTGTCTTTCCAGGAAAGGAGTTGGGCAAGGACGACAACTTCGAGAAGCTGTTTCGACTTCGGCTTGGATTTTCGCTTGTGGACGCACCGGCGCTCGCCGGATGGAAGTCGGCGCCGATCCTTTTTGCGGCCGGCAATCCGCGTGTGGCGGTTGGCTCGATGAACAACATGCGCCAACACATGGTCTGGCGAGGGGAAACAACACTCGTACCGATGGAAGACGACGAGGACTGGATCAACAATATGCCGTTTCTCTCACTGCCAGGAATCTTCCCCGGCAATGCATTCGCCCAGCGGCTGGCGGAGACACATCTCACACCGGCACATCACCTCGCCTAAAGTGGGCTTCACTAATTGCCGGCCCAGTGGCGGTAAGAAAAAGAAAAGCTCCGGGCTGTCCTGCGCAGGAAGCGAGCGAATCAGGAACCCGTAGGGTCAAAAAACTCGAACCTACCGATATTCAACGATTTACAGGGCGATCAGAAGATTGCTCGCAGCCCGTTGCCGCCGTTAAGTCTCGTCGATGAATTGGAAACGAATGCTGGCGACCCTCTCCGGTTCGGTTGATCAGGAACTCCTCCTGCGCAACGAATATCTCGTGACGGAGAACCGGATTCTCAAGTGGATTGCGGCGGGAAGTCCGTGAGAGTGGGCGGGACGCCACGCGGCTTTCCGGTTGGCGAGCGGTTGGAAGACGGGACGCCGGAAAGCGGCGTGGCGCCCGAGACTGCCCAACGCACTCCATATTGGGGCGCATGCCAGAGCGTCAGCCCGAGGATCCACGGCGCGAACTCCTCGTCCCCCGGGCCCTGCAATTCACTCTTGTCTGCCCGCACTTTCGTGCCGATGCGCCGTCCGGGATCCCGCGGACCGCCAGTCGTGGCTTGCCAGATCAGATACTATCTGATTCCTTGAACCCATGAAGACGCTGACCGTCACCGAGGTCGCCCGCAACTTCAGTGCCGTCATAGATAGTGTGGAGTCGGACGGGGAGGAGATTGTGCTCATTCGCAATCAGCGCGCGGTTGCGCGCCTGGTGCCGGAGCCACCGGAGCAGACGGCCTTGACAGTGCTTGGCGACCTGTGCCGGACGCTGGATGACCAGACTGCGGACTCGCTGGTGAAGGCGGTGGACCATGTCAGGAAAGCGCGGCGCGGAACCCTAAAGCAACTGCGTGATCCATGGGCTACCTGATCGATACCAGCTTGTGGATCGCGATTGAGCGTGGCCGACTCACTGCCGCCGACATCCACGCGATCACACGGCAGGCGCCCGTGTATTTGTCGCCCGTCAATATTGCCGAGATCCGGTTCGGCATGGGGTTGATGAGGGAGGCCAAGTCCCGGCAGCGCGCGGCCGCTGCTTTGCGTCGGATGTTGCGGAAGCCGATGCTGCGCATCACCGGCAACACCGGTGAGATCTTCGGCGCCTTGGCTGCCAGCCTGACTGAGAGTGGTCGTGGAGCCGAATTTCGAATCCAGGATCTCTGGCTTGCGGCCCAGGCGGTCGAAAGGGATTTCACCATTCTGACTTCCAACGCCAAGGATTTTGAGGATGTGCCGGATTTGAAGTGGCTGGAGCTAAAGCTGCCGTCGTGAACCCTCCGGGGCCGATGTCTTGAGTTTGACATCGCCGACCGATGGAGCGGGGTTGGAGTCCGGATCACAAAACCGTCAATCCGGCTGCGTCAAACCACGAACCCCGCGCGGGATGCCGGTTGTACGGAGCGCAGGTTTTCCAACCCGCCCCCATCCGTCCCAACTGCGGACTGAAAAGTCCGCGCTCCGTGCCGTCGAGGATGGTCGAATGGTCAAAAAACTCAAATCTACCAATCTTCAAGGATTTGCAGGGGGATCAGGATGCGGGCTACGAGGAGATCGTCCTCGTCTGCGACGCGACGGTGAAGCGGCGCAATATTCAGGCGCTGTTCGAAAGCGTCTGCGGAACCTCCGAAAAGGTGCGTTTCCTGACGACCCGCCAGCTTCTTCAGCGGCTTAAGGAGATTTGGGAAGGGTCCAGGAAAGCGCCACCATCTGCGTCCGCAGCGTCGGGAACGGTTGTGCCGGCGAAGGCGATGCCGGAGGCGGTCGGGGTGTCTGGCGACGAAAGGCGGGCCATCGTTGCCGCGCAGCTTCGGGCGATCCAAGAGCGTAAGCTGAAGGCAAAGCAGCAGGATCAGTCTGGAAAATGAAATCCCGAGCTCAACCGTTGTTGCGACTGACTACTTCAAAAACTCATTCAATTCCAACAAGTTTCGAATCGTTCGAATTTTTGGACACTACGGGTGCAATCGCCGTGTCGTCGGGCGTATTCGACGGCCTCTGCCTCGCCTCGTCCCAACTGCATCGCTGCCAGCGGTGATAACGGCGGAGTCAACTCCACCACGCGCAGCCAACGGTGGATCGGCAACGCTTTTTTCATGGCGTCGCCATCGGAGCCAGCCATGATTTCATCGCGTACGGCTGTTGGAACCACGATCTCGGAGAACAGTTTTGGCAAGAGCTCCAACAGTCCCGCCTTTGCCAGCACGATCAACGGAGAAGTGTTGGTTACGACTTCGCTCATTTCGGGAAGTCCCGGGCGGCATCCAGAATCTCCGCAGCCGTTTCTTGGAAGGGGGACACACCGAACCTTGCCAGCTCGCTAATGAAAGCCGACCGACTCAAGTTGGCAACCTCCGCCGCCTTGCCCTGGCTCAGTCGTCCCAGTTCATACCACTTGACCGCCGCCGTGAGCCGCAATTCCCCTCCCAACTCTGAGGCCTCGCGTTGCAATGCGGCGGGCAATTCGTCGGGCAATTCAATTTCGACTAGTTGACTCATATCCAAGCCACAGTCGCATACGGCAGATTGAAAAGAAAGCCGGGATCTAGTCTCAACGAAATCATTGACCACCCCTAGTTCTGTTGGGCCCATGCGGATATGCCGCCAGAAATCAAACTGGCCGTGCGCGAGCAAACGCCACTACGAGATGCCGCACGCGGTCGGTCGGGTTCTCTGACGAAGAGAGGCGGGCCATCGTTGCCGCGCAACTTCGGCCGATCCAAGGGCGCAGGGTGACGGCGAAGTAGGTCGACCACTCGGGAAGTGCCTGAAGAGTCTGTGGGCGTATTCGCTTCACCGAAATTGATCGCAGCGTTGAAGGCCCCATTTTGATGCCGACCCGAAGGAGAGGGAACGCCTTGATTCGGAGGAAAATCCGCTTTAAAACTTCCGGTGGCAACACCCACTTTTGTGACTATGTGCGTGCCTGAATTTCTGTGACTACTGAGAAAACTCCTGTAAAACCGATGTTTTCAGGGGATGGTAGCGCGTACGGGAATCGAACCCGTCTTTCAGCCTTGAGAGGGCCGTGTCCTAACCGATAGACGAACACGCCACTTACATTCCCGTTTAGCCCCTGAGGACCCATTGTCAAATCTAGAAAAAAGGCCGCTTCACTCACGTGAAGCGGCCTCTGAAGATTCTTGCAATTACTTGCGGCGACGGAGAACCAAAGCCGCAGCACCCAGAACGCCGAGGGCGATCGTGGAGGGCTCAGGAATAACATTTGTTCCGCTGGTCGTGCCCGAGGTCGTGCCCGAGGTCGTGCCCGAGGTCCCTGTCACAGAGGTCTTGGACAACTTGAAGGATTCAAATCCATCCAACTTAGGTGTGAACACCAAGTTACCGCCTGCATCGGTACCACCGAGCGGCTTCGAGGTCCAATTCTTGGACGTACCGTTTTCAGCGGCTCCCGCGAAGGTTCCGTCTCCACCATCCCAAGCGCGGACAATGAGTCCGAGGGTGTTACCTGGCAATACACCTCCAATAGTGGTAGCACCGGTGTTGCGGAAACGGCCGCTCGCGCTGATAGCAGCAGCAGTACCAATAGTGGCACCAATACCACCCGCTGCAGCTGCATCGAAGCGGTAAACCTGGGCGGTACCGGAGACTAGGTCCGTACCATCTGACCTCTGCATTTTGATTACAGAACCGACGAGGCTATCCACCTGGAGCGCACCCTGACCGAACGCCGCGGCCGAAGAGGCCAGCGTGAGGGAAACGATAATTGCTTTGTTCATGTTTTAATCCTGTCTGATTTTTTAGTTGACGTTGAAAACACGGTTCCAAACTCTGTTCGCATCGGCGGCAGAGTTCACGAAGAACCCCTGGCCGACCTTGATCAAATCGTCCGGACTATCGAAACCAACTCCGGCCTCGAAGGTATTCAGGACATACCCACCTGGGTTGAGATAGGTGTAGATAACATCACCATTCACGACCGGAAGACCAAGGTCTTTAGCCTTAGTCTCAACCGGAACAACCGAGCTAACCAAAGTGAAGGCCTTCTTAACGAGGGTCGGAGCGAAGGAGCTTTCTCCATTGATACCCTTGACGTCGCCGGCAAAAGTGAACGACTGCGCACCGTTCGGACTGAGCACGAAGCAAGCCTCGCCGGGCTTCAGGGTCGCTGCGGGATCATCCCACGTTGTCACTGCGCCAATTGTTTCAGCGGTGTTAAGTTCGTAACCAGCCGCACCGTACTTGTAGAGTACAGTTCCGTTCAGGGCAGACGGAATCAGGTCCGCAACCTTGTTGCCTTTACCGTTGTCCAACTGGTTCGCGATGATGGTGAAGAGAGCCTTGGGGGCCGTCACCGTGATGTAACCGACAATGTTCGCCGAGACCACGTCAGCTGCAAATGCAGTGCCGGAGATCGCGAGAACGATAGCGGAAAGATACGCTTTGGTGCTCATAAGTTGTTTAGTTTGTTTCCGTGTGTGGAGTTGTTTTGCCACAGGACCCAGAGAGGGTCAATGTTTTTTTTGAATTTGTTTTGCCCATCGGGGACACACTTCAATGCGGACCCTTCCACGGAGATGAGGAGATGGCAAGATTTCTGATTATCTTTCGAATGTCCCTATCGAAAGATGTTTTCCCGCCAGATTGCCGTAGAGAGCGTGGTCGATTTCGATTTTGCCCTCACTTTCGATTCCCGTAACAATGCTACGCTCAATCGTGTCTTATGCATCGCATAGGCAAGAAATCGCATTCCGTGGAACGCGGCCGACAGGGCGACCCGCATGGCTTTACGCTCGTCGAATTGCTGGTTGTCATCGGAATCATCAGTATTTTGCTGTCAATGCTGATGCCGGCCCTAGGGCGGGCCAAGGGGGCTGCGCAAAAAATCTCATGCATGAGCAATGAACGGCAACTCGGCATGGCCGTGCGACTTTACGTCGATGACAACCAGGGACGCTTCATTCCTCGGGTGCAAACGAATCGTTGGCCGAGTGTCCTACTCCCCCTTCTTTTTCCCGGCTCCAAGTCCACAAACATCGCAATTTTCCGTTGCCCGAGCGACCCGCGAGGATCCACTCCCGGAGCCAGCCTCGGTACGGCGCAAACCCATCCGGCCGAGTTCGCCAGACGCAGCTATCTGATTAACGGCTGGAATGATTACTTCCAGAAAATCGTGCCACCGGAGCAGTGGCCCGGGTTTCGGTCCACCGGATCCAATCTCTTGAGCATTCGCGATTCGGACATTTCCGAACCGTCGGCCACGTGTCTCTTCGGTGAGAAGGACGATTTTTCATTCCATTTTCACATGGACTTCGACCAATTCGACGATATCGCTCAATTACGCCAAAACCGCCACGGAAACGCGCTGCGGACGGGCCGTGGTGGCGGTTCGAACTATGCGATGATCGATGGAAGCATGCAGTATTTCCGGTTTGGACAGACCCTTTCCCCGGTCAATCTCTGGGCGGTGACACCCGAAACGAGGAATAATCCCGTCATCAGTCAATAACCCGACCTCCTGAACGTGAATCAGAACGAGAAACGGGGTCTTTATCCCTTTCGATCCATTCCAATTCATCATGACTTTTCCGCAACGAGCTCAACGCCCCGTGCCTTCGGCGCCAAATATCTCTCGGCGGAGGAAACTGCTGTGGCTGTTTCTTGGATTGATTCCGTTTTACGTGATTTTCTTCACGGACTGGCTGAGCCCGACCCCGATTGAAATCATCCCATCGGTGCGGGCGACAAGGATTATCACGCGATCCAGGAACGCCGACCCGGCTGCGACATCAACCAACGGAGTGTGTCCGGTGGTATTTTCCCTCGATACCCGTTACCGTTTGAGCTCTGTGCTGGTAACGGAGGAAACGACGAATGGCAGACGGATCCTATGGCACCTGAAGGGCGGTCTGGCGCGTTCGTTTCCATCAAAAATCATCGTCTATGGCATGTCGGTTCCGTGGATGAAACCCGCGCCCGGAAGCCGCGACCCGGAGCCGTTGCAGGCGGGCGTCAAATACCGGCTACAGTTGAAGGCTGGCCGGCGAACGGGGGAGGTCACGTTTTCCACCCGATAACTTCCCTAAAGAGAGGGTCCGCCAAATCTGACAGTGCGCGCCATGGGCGCCATGAACCGCGCTCCGTGCGTTCCGGTGCATAGGTCGGTGTGAGGGTCGTCGCCATCGACGGACGAGGACGAAAGCGCCGCAAATGGGGTCCTTCCAATCGTCCTCGTCTTCGTCGTCGTCCTCGTCCTCGTCCTCGTTCTTCGTCCTCGAATTGCGAAATGGAGTCGGTTCATGGGCAGGGGGGCCTCCTTGACGGTCCCGAGTGCCCCTCCTAGCCTTGGTGTGCCTTGAAAAACGAGCTCATCCAAAATTTCTCTATTCCATACGTCATTGAACAGACTGGCCGTGGGGAGCGGGGTTATGACCTTTACTCGCGACTGCTGGTGGACCGGATAATCTTCCTCGGCACGCCGGTGGATGACATGGTGGCGAATGTGATTGTCGCGCAGTTTCTCTTCCTCCAGATGAATGATCCGAAGAAGGACATTCATTTTTACATCAATTCGCCGGGTGGTAGCGTCACCGCAGGCTTGGCGATTTACGATACGATGCAATGGCTAACCTGCGACGTGAACACCTACTGTATCGGGCAGGCCGCGAGCATGGGAGCCGTCCTTCTGGCGGGGGGCACGAAGGGAAAACGATTTGCCCTGCCGAATGCCAACATCATGATTCACCAAGTCCTCGGTGGTGCGGAAGGCCAGGCAAGCGATGTTGAAATCCGAGTGAACTATATGCTGAAGCTCAAACAGCGTCTCAATGCCATTCTCAGTAAACACACCGGCCAGCCCTATGCCACGGTCGAGAAGGCCTGCGACCGTGACAATTTTATGAGCGCCGAGGACGCCAAATCATTTGGACTGGTCGATGAGGTCGTTGCAAGTCGTCGGGAAATTCCCACCCTGGTCGCGACCGACGCGCCAAAGGTTCCCTGATCACCCGCCCCTTCCACTTTTTGCCCGCCTATGGCCAGAGCATCCCAGATCACGATGTGCAGCTTTTGCGGCAAGTCGCGTGCCGAGGTGAAAAAGCTGATCGCCGGTCCCGGAGTGTACATCTGTGATACCTGCGTGGTGACTTGCAAGACGCTCCTCGATAAGGAACTGAAACAGGACGTCCAGAAGCAGGTTCACTCGCTGACAGTCCCGAAGCCTGCTGCGATCAAAGCCCATCTGGATCAGTTTGTCATTGGCCAGGACGAGGCCAAACGAACACTCGCGGTCGCGGTTTACAACCACTACAAGCGGATCTTGTCGAATGGCGTGGGGGCCGAAACTCCCGCGCTCACCGAAAGCGGTGTTGAACTGGAAAAAAGCAACGTGCTGGTGGTGGGGCCGACGGGTTCGGGGAAGACGATGCTGGCCCGAACGTTGGCGCGAATGCTGGATGTTCCCTTTGCGATCGCCGATGCCACCTCGATCACGGAGGCTGGATACGTGGGGGAGGACGTTGAAAACATCATCCTCCGCCTGCTGCACAATGCCGACTACGACGTCAAGCGGGCACAGGTTGGAATCGTGTACATTGACGAAATCGACAAGATCGCGCGCAAGACGGAAAATGTGTCAATTACCCGGGACGTGAGCGGCGAAGGAGTTCAGCAGGGTTTGCTGAAGATTTTAGAAGGGACCCTCTGCAGTGTGCCGCCGCAGGGGGGGCGCAAACATCCTCAGCAGGAGTACATCAAGGTCGATACAACCAATATCTTGTTCATTTGTGGCGGAGCGTTTGTGGGCATTGACCGCGTGATTCAACGGCGCCTTGGCCGGCGCGTCATGGGATTTTCCGCGGGTCCGGAATCCATCGAAGCCGCCAAGGTAACGACGCAGGAAATTCTTCATAAAATCGAGCCCGAAGATCTGCTGACCTACGGTTTCATCCCTGAGTTTATCGGCCGTCTTCCCGTTGTGACGATTTTGGACGAGCTATCGGAAGATCAGCTGGTGCAGATTCTCACCGAACCGAAGAACGCTCTGGTGAAGCAATTCTCCCGGCTGTTGTCATTGGATGGAGCAAATCTGGTGCTGACGCCGGATGCCGTCCGTGAGCTTGCCACTCAAGCCATCCGGAAAGGGACGGGGGCCCGGGCCCTGCGTGCCATGATGGAACGATTGATGAGAGACGTGATGTTCGAACTTCCCGGTTCTGGAGACGTCATAGGCGTCAGGATCAATCGGGCAGTCGTCCGGGGGGAAGCCAAGCCGATGCTGGTTCGGAAGCAATCTGCCGCTGCGGCGTGATGCTTGCGGGCCGCTAGGAGAGAATCCGGCGTCCTTCGTCGAGGAAAATTCCCTTGAACATCATTTCAAGCGCCTGCGGATTGCTCGCTTTGGTGAGGGCCTCTTTCTCGGAGATTTTGCGCTCCTTCACGAGATCGTACATCGCCTGATTAAACGTCTGCATGCCGTCGTCACGAGCCGTTTCGATGGCCGCTCCGATTTTTTCCAGGCGGTTTTCTTCCAGCATTTTTCTTACCGTCGGGGTGTTAATCAAGATCTCCAGTGCCGGAGTCACCCCTCCGGAGATGGTTCCAACCATTCGTTGGCAAATGACGGCCCGGAGCGTTGCAGCCAACTGGCGCCGGATTTGTTCCCGCTCTTCGGGACGGAAGAAATCGAGAATTCGTCCGATCGATTGCGCGGCATTCTGCGTATGCAACGTTGAGAGAACCAAATGTCCCGTATCGGCAGCGCTCATGGCGGCCTGAAAGGAAATGGAATCTCGCATCTCACCGACCATGATGATGTCGGGATCCTGGCGGAGCACGTGTTTGAGCCCCTGCTCAAAGCTGGCACTGTCCAGCCCGATTTCCCGCTGTTCGATCACGCTTTGGTTATCGTCAAAGACAAATTCAATTGGATCTTCGAGAGTGATAATGTGCTTCTTGAAGCTGGCATTAATGTGCTCGATCATCGCGGCCAGAGTCGTCGACTTTCCGCAGCCAGTCGTTCCGGCCACGAGGACGATGCCGCGCGGAGCCTTGGCGATTTCCTTGATGATGGGCAAAAGTCCCAACTCTTCAAAGCTCGGCACCTGCGTCTTCACGTAACGCATCGCCAGAGCGAAGCTTCCCCGCTGCTGAAAAATGTTCGTGCGGAACCGTCCAATGCCCTGCTCGAAGTAACTGAAGTCAACTTCCCGATCCTCCTCCAGCCGCTTTTTTGCATGCGACGGGACCATTTTCTCGACCACGTTGTCGAGCCATGCCGTGGTCGGTGACGGCGCATCAACCGCAATCAACTGGCGATTGATTCGAACAATGACCGGAGCACCGACCTTGATGTGGATGTCGGATGCACCGCCATCGACGGCGGCTTTCAAAATTCCTCGAAGTAATTCCATAATAAATACAAGCTTCACAGCCGGTGCCGCATCGGAGTCGCCCGGAAGGCGCTAGGCAACCAGCCATTGAATCTGAGAGGGGCGGCTCGAAATCTGAAGGAAAAAGATGGCTACCCGCCACATTCCACCGTCGACCGGGTCGCACGCAACAACCTCCGCGCAGACCAAGAACTCCCGCCCGGCGGTCCGGACGGATATTTTTAGCTCCGAGAACAAAGGCCAACGGCACTGCGAATCAAATTCCAAACCACAGCGGCGGGGTGTGAACTGCGACGGCAGAAGGGTAATGACCAAGCCGCCGGCATCGGCCGTTACCCAAGGCTTCGTCTTGGAAAAATTTGCCCACACAATCTGAAGTCCCAAAACACCGTACCAGACATTCACGCTCCGTCAAACAACCACAAGATGAGGTTAAGCCGATTTTCCTAGCGACACCTCCCGTCGAGACCGCCACTCTCCAACACACGATGTCCGGCGTCCGATCTCACCTCAAGGATCTTGACTACTCGGTGGTCCAACAGTGCATGCACTGCGGCCTGTGCCTGCCGACCTGTCCCACCTATGACGCAACCCAACTCGAACGGAACAGTCCACGGGGACGCATCGCACTGATGCGCGCCATCGCGGACGATCGCCTTGAACCGACCAAGGCATTTGCCGACGAAATGTATTTCTGTCTGGGCTGTCTTGCCTGCATGACAGCCTGTCCCGCCGGCGTCAATTACGCTGAACTTTTCGAGCACGCGCGTGCTGAAGCCGAGCGCGTTGGAGTCTTGAACTCGCCACGGCGATCGCTCATCCGGGGATTTACATTACGGTGGCTTTTCATGGAAAACGCCCGGCTCCAGTGGGTGGGCTCTCTCCTGCGGCTTTGGCAGCAACTCGGCCTGCAAACGCTCGTGCGCCGAAGCGGCATCCTCAATCTCCTTCCCCGCCGCCTCAGGGAACTTGAGGCCATGACTCCGACGATCCAACCAAACTTCTCTTCGGACTTGATCTCACCGGTGACGCCATCCCGCGGGAAAGCACGATACCGGGTTGCGATGCTGACGGGTTGCGCCCAGGACTTGATTTTTAGCGATGTCAACCGAGACACGGTCGAGGTCCTGGCCCAGAGCGGGTGCGAAGTCCATACGCCTCCCGAGCAGGGATGCTGCGGCTCGCTGCACGCTCATAACGGAGAGTGGGAACTGGCCCAAACTCTCGCCCGAAAAGCGATCGACCAATTTCCGCCCGAGCAATATAACGCAATCATCACCAATGCAGCTGGATGCGGATCGCATCTCAAGCATTATTCCCATTTGCTCGCCGGCGACCCCCTCTACGCGACTCGCGCGGCCGAATGGGACCGCAAGGTAAAAGACATCCACGAGTGGTTGGTGGAAATTGGCGTGCAACTGCCGGTGACATCTGCGGTGGTGGCCCAGCGGGTGACCTACCACGAGGCGTGCCACCTCTGTCATGGGCAGAAGATCACCAACCAGCCGAGACAGATATTGAAGGCGATTCCTGGAGTCCAACTGATCGAGCTCCCCGAATCCACATGGTGCTGCGGGAGCGCCGGCATCTACAATCTCACGCAGCCCGAGATGGCAGGACAACTCCTCGATCGCAAAGTCGATCATATCGTTACAACCGGAGCCACCACGGTCGCTACCGGCAATCCCGGTTGCCTGCTTCAAATCCAAAACGGGTGCCGCCAACGAGGCTTGAACCTGCGTATTGTCCACCCGATAACACTTCTCGCCGAGGCCTACCGGGACGCAAGCCCGAAGGACCGCTGAATCGCCAGGCCCGCCCGTTCGCCCCGTCTCGGCTTATCATTGGCCAGCCGCCGCATGCTTCGCGAATCTCACCTCGATCGCCAAGAAAGGAGCGCCCAGATCATTGCGGTGCTCGGGGTCAGTTACCCCGATGCTCACTGCGAACTCAAGCACCGCTCACCGTTCGAGCTCCTCATCGCGACAATTCTCTCCGCCCAATCGACCGACCGGCAAGTCAATGTCGTAACCGCCGACTTGTTCCACCAGTACCGAACGCCCCGCGATTTTGCGGAGACAGATCCCTCCCAGTTGGCCGAAGACATCCGGCGCATCGGGTTATATCGCAGTAAAGCCCGAAACATTCAGGCCTGCTGTCGAGCACTGGTTGACCGGCACGGAGGAGAGGTGCCACGGACGATGGCCGAGTTAACCGCTCTCGCGGGCGTGGGTCGCAAGACAGCGAATGTTTTGCTCGGAACCGCCTTTGGACTGAATCTGGGTATTGTGGTCGATACACACGTCGCCCGACTCGCACAGCGCCTCGGGCTGACTTCCGAATCATCTCCAGTGAAAATTGAGCAAGCTCTTCGGCGGCTCGTTTCCGTGGAATATTGGACTGCTTTCAGCCATTGGCTGATCTGGCACGGTCGGCGCCGGTGCAAGGCAAGAAAGCCGGACTGTCCGGGCTGCGAACTTAAAACCCTCTGCCCGTCCGCAGCAAAGATATGAAGGGATTCAAGCTTGTCGCAGTCGGATGGCCTCGTAGGCTCGGCCGTCAATGACAACGACCGATGCACTGCAGTTATTCCGCCATACGGGTGCCCTGCTGGACGGCCATTTTGTCCTGCGAAGCGGTCTGCACAGCCGGCAGTTTTTTCAATGCGCCCTCGCGCTGCAGGAAATGCCGCTGGTCGAGCGATTCGGAGCTGCGCTCAGCGCCAAGGTTCGACATCTGCAGCCGAGAACTGTCATCGCCCCAGCACTGGGTGGGTTGGTGATTGGGCAGGAGGTAGCACGCCAGTTGGGATGCCGGTTCCTCTTTGCCGAAAAGGATGACTGCGGAAACTTGGTCCTCCGCCGGGGATTCAAAATCGGACCGGGCGAGCGTTGCCTGGTGGTGGAAGACGTTGTGACAAAGGGAGGCCGTGTGAACGAAACCATGGAGATTGTTCGCCGTCACGGCGGCACCGTGGTCGGAGTGGGCATGATCGTGGATCGTTCCAACGGAAAAGTAGCGTTGGGAGTTCCGACGTTCTCGCTGATTGCGCTGGAGGTTGAAACATTTTCCCCGGAGCAACTCCCAGCGGATCTCGCGGCAACACCCGCAGTGAAGCCCGGAAGCAAATAATCCAGTGGCCATCAGCCCGCGAGCCGCGCGACGACGAGAGGCCATTGAGCTTCATGAAGCTGCAGGAGCCCTTCCGTCCAGACGACAAAATTGGAACGAGCCATTTTGAAATCGGTCGTCAATTGGGCGGCATTTCGTTGCGATATTTGCGAGTCATTCCAACCCCTTTCAAGCAACCGTCGTCGCTGCGTTCCAGGCGTACACCCGAGGCAAACAACCTGGTCGAACCCCGATTCGTAGCCCTTTTCAAAAAGCAACGGGATAACCACGAACGCCCGGGCGGCTCCCTGTTGACGGATCTGTGTCAGCCACAATTTCCATTGCGCGTGAATCCTCGGGTGCAGGATCTGCTCAAGCTCATCGCGGGCTGAACCATCGCTGAAAACCCGTTCGGCGAGCCATCGTCGATTAAGCCGGCCATCCGACTCCAAGGCATTGGGCCCAAATCGATCCGTGATCTCCCTCAACGCCGGCTGGCCGGGCTCAACCAAATCCCGGGCCAGAACATCCGTGTCGCAAACGGATTCTCCCTGCGAACTCAACCACGCCGAAGCCGTGGATTTACCCATTCCGATCCCGCCGGTTATACCAATCGCAATCATGGAAGGTGATCCGTGCCGTCCTTCGACTCGTTATTCGTCAGAAGCGAAGTCCGCGCTTTTCCCAATTCCGTGGACAAAAAAGGCCGTGCTCTGATAGCACGGCTGTTGGCCGAAATACAGCCAGCGATTGAGCGCCGACAACTACGGAAGAACCAAGCGCAAGCGATAGTACTTCTCGAAGCTGGAAGGAGGCACCACGTCCTCGACCGAGAGCGGGGCGGGGGCCGTGGCCGGATTAGAGATCGACTTCACCGTAACCCAATTCGTCGATTTTAAAGTGCTAATACTTTCGAGTATATAGGAGGACATTGGAGCCGCCGTCCAAACGACAATCGCAGTCTGGGGCGGCTTGTTCACGACAGAGATCGAATCAATCTTCACGACGGGAGTCTCAAAAGGGTACGGATCCAATCCGTTGGGTGTACCGTCCCCGTCGTAATCCAACTCCAAACTTTCCGCGACGCCTTTGTTGACCTTCACGGTTTCACCGTTCTCAAGAGCAACCTCGACCGTGCTGTAAGGTCCCAGGAACGCAGAAACCCAACGAAGTCTCCCGTCGAGTTCTCCGTCGAGAACTTCGGCCAGTTCATTCGTCGCCGCTGCGTAATAGATGGTAAAATTCGGCGCGATTCTAAAGAACGACTCGAGCTCCTGGAGCATGTTCGTACCGATATCGAGCATATCGACGTAGATGGCACCGGGACCGGAAGACCGAGAGACGTCGAACCTCGTGCCCGTATCGCCTCGGAAAGAAAGAATTCCAACGGCAGCATTATTGCTAAAACCAGTGACATTTACCCCCAGGTCACTTCCCGCCCAATCCAAGGTCGCCGACCTATAAAGCGCCGGCAAGGAAAGCTGGACTCTTGTAGCCATAAAATCACCGCGCAGGGGTTTTCGAGCCAAGGTAATACCACGGCCGGCCGAAATGGTGGAACCACGCCGCGCAACCGTGTCCGTGATACTCGAACTGATCTCCAGCGTTAGGAAGGAATCCGAGACCAGCGTGTTGTCGAGCGTCACGAAGTCATCCGTCTTCAGCATGATCTCACCCACGGATCCCATGGTTCCATTTTCCATGATCAAGCTCTTGCTCTCAATTCCGATCTCCTGCTGACCACTGTTGGTCATAAGACCTCGGTTCACGAAACGATCGGATTTGTAGAATTGACCGGACGCGATGATCCGTCCCGAGTTCTCGATCACCTTCATCGCCGGGGATCCCTGGCTCCCCAAGTGAATATCTCTCGACCCTGTGAAGATGAAGCCCTTGTTGGTGAGCGAGGTGAGGTTGGGGAAATTCGTCACAGAACTAAATTCCGGAGCAAAGAAGTCGCCCCCTATCGTAAGGTCCTCCGCATCCATGAGAAGATTCCCACTGATCGAAACACTGTTCGGGACCGTCACATGCTTGGCATGCGTCGTTAGGCTTTTGACGTCGACGGGCTGACGTCCCGTCAGGCCGATATCAACGATTAACACGTGAAAGCCCGTCTCGAAGTGCAAAGTTTCCGTAGTCCCTTCGGTGGTACCGCCTCCCCCTTCTCCATTGCTCGCCAATTTGGCGCCCCGCGGAGCACTGGCCGCCGCAGCGGGCGGGTTCGTAATCGTCACCTCGACGAAATTGGTCCACTGCGTTGAGAACATGCGGACATTCCCGTCCAATCGGGATACCTGCTGCTTGCTGAGGGCCTTCAAATCCAGAACTTCGTTCGTCGTTCCGATGTCATAGTAAAGCCTCGGCGAGTCAATGTACGCACTATCGAGATTCAGCAAATGATTGGCCTTGATCGATACGGCACCCTCAGCGCGAATTCGGGTGTTAGTCATGTCGAGAACATTGGCATCGATCTCGACCCGACCGGAGTATTGCAGCGCCCCGAGGCTGGCATCCGAGGAGCCCGTGCCGGTTGATGAATCCGTGGGGTCCGACACCGTAACACTGTATGCGGAATAAATGTTCGTCACGGACTTGTTCGTGTACTCAAGTCCTTTCGGGTAAGCGCTGTTGAAATATTTCGTGAATAGATCCACGGGGACTACCGGGGCGTTTGAAATTGAACCTTTGTTCAGATCGGGAGGGCGGCTCCGACGGACATCAAAGTTTGAGGGCCGGAAAGTCGTCAGCGTATTGAGGTTCGTCAGAACTATGGGTGTCGGTCCCTTCGCTAGATCGTCCAGGATATACAGATGACGCTCGTCAATGACACCCGTGATTTCGTTTCGCTCCGTCGTGAACACGTCAACCAATACCCGGGCATAAGGATCGTCGGGCAGCTCAACATTATGGAAGGTGACCTTGGACTGGATCGTCGGATCTGTGATACGCAAAATCACCCCCTGGACGAATTGATTGGATTCGCTGAGCTTGTTGATAAAGAAGTGGGCGGGCGCGGGGTTAAGCGGGGTGGATGGAATGGCGATGGTATCCCGAATTTCACGACCTGCGGTATTTGTTTCGATATACCGTGGCGTAAGGGCGCTGGCAAGGAACGGGAGCTGGGTCGGCGCTGTCTTCGTGGTGATGGTTACGAAGGACGAGAGCCTGATGCCAACCTCACCGATACCCCAAGCGACGTCCGCCAGAGCAACGTCCGGATTAAAATCGTTTGTCGTCGAATTGGCAGATCCAGACAAAAGCGGTCGGATATTAAGAAGCCCCTCGCGAAGATCAATGTGATCTCCCTTTAATCGGATGACACCAATCGCACTCGCCGAAAGTTCCCCGTGGCTGATGATATTGGTGGCCTGGATATCAAGGGTAGGAAAGGACCCCAACTGCGTCAGATCCGCTACTTGGTTGCCGAGGTCAATTTTGCCAGCGTCGGCGTTGAAAAATGTCTGGGAAGGTCTCCGCACACCCAGGCTATCGGTGTAATCAAAGCGATAGCCGGCAAAGACACTGGAGAAAAATCCAAATCCACCGCCCCCGAAAAGAGCGCCGTCCATCAATCCCTTATTCGTAAACACCAACGTGTTCTGGAAATCATATGGCAGCACGGTTCGATTGGCCGTAAAAGTACCGCGGTTGATGAAAATGTTGGCGTCGATCTGGTCCGGGGCAGTGATATTCTGAGTATTCAGATACACCGACTGGGCGGACAAGTTCCCAGCCATAACGGCCAGGAAAAGCGCGGTTCCAATTACAGAAAACTTCATGGTTCTTCCTAGCACAAAGTGAGGGACTATGGGTTTTGCGGAACGGTTATCTCCAGATCACGAAGACTGCTACCTACCGGGAAGACCACTGGCGGATTGGTTGATCCATCAAACCACCCCCAAGTAGCTGGCAAAGCGCCACCTCCCGGGCCTTCACGTTGAATCGTGAACGCTCCGAGTTTGTTGATCGTCAAAAATATCGGAGTCTGCACACTCCCCGGTCCCACGACCGATTCAAGTCCCGTCAGAGGAGGGGACACAAGTGTGTTGGTGGAATAGTAATTCCGAAGGTAATTGTCCCAGCGTGAGGCGTCCTCGTTGATAAAGGATCGAATCGGAACCCCGTCTCTCGTTCCAATATCAGCCGCGGAAATGAGTAAGTCCGGAACGCTGATAACGCGCTGCACAGTCTGAGTTCTAATTTGCCCGTTAACAACAAACCGATCCTGATAGCGGACATTGGGAATTCCCGGGATCACACCCACCACCGAGTCGTATGGCACACGAACGAACACGATTTTGTCGATGCCTCCCCTAACTTTACCGGAATTTCCATCGACGCTATTCGGCCCAATTACAGATCCGTCTGTTGATCCCCCCCCGGTCCCGGGGGTTCCATTCGTGAAGAACGCGATGTTTCCAGGGAGTCCCCACGCGGGGCCATTAAAGTTCAAATTGGTCGACGAGATATTATTTGATCCGCCAAAGAAGAGGATGCTTCCAGGCAGATCCCAAGCAGATGTAACGATCGAAAGAAGGGAATTGGGATCAATGAAAACACCCGGACTATTGGTCGTGATTTCAGGATTCTCGGAAAGCGGGCGTAAAGAGGAAAGGATGTTCGTCGGCAAGATTGTGTAATTATAGTTATACGGAGAATAGAGATAACGCCACGCCCCGACATCCTCACGAGTCAACCCCGTGACAAAAACGCCATCGGGCAATCCTTGATGACCGTTCATGAAGCTGGCAACGGTGCTGAAGGATGGTATCCCGGGCAAGACAGGCCGTTCCGTTGCATCCCAACGGTCTGGATCGGTTGATACCTGTTGTACGCTGTAAGAGTATAGTTGTCCGTTAACATACAGCGATGGATTCAAGGTCACAGGATCAAAATTTCGTTGAATCACCGTGTAAAACGGAGTCGTATCGCGGACAAACCGGTCACGAAGGGTATAAACCCATCGTTCGGCCGCTCCGACACCCAGCGATGAGAGGGCATAGCTGAGGACAAACGTCTTAAGGTCGGCAACCCCCAGCGCCGAGGCGGTTCCATTGAATCGGCGGGTGTCGTTTGGAAACTCAGATAGGAGTTCCGACATCTGACTGGCAGGGGGAAGATTGTTGAGAATTTGGAAGGCGGCGTCGACCGCCCGAATGCCTTCGCTGCCAAAATAGTTCACGAAGCCAAGGTCGAGGGCGTAGGTGAAAACGGGAGAGTGCCAGCGATATTCATCTCCCAAGTTTTTTGGTCCGCCGATATCAATGACGCCATCTGAGTCGTCGTCGGTGAAGTAGGTGAGCTCGGCACGCATCCACTCCTCCTGCTGACCCAGTACGGCGAAGCCGCAAACGCGACCCGCCGAGACCAGAAGGGCTGCCACCAATCCAAAGATGGGAAAAAGACGAATCATAGGCTTCAACGAAGACGTGTCACCCGGTAAAAGGTGCGGAGGAGATCGCTGCTGATGGGTACTGAGTCGACCGATCCACGAGCTAACCTTGGCGATCCGGTCTTCCGCCATTGTTTGAGATCAGAACTGACCTCCAAGGTGTAAATAAAGCCAGGCTGGGTATTCCAGGTTAGCAGCGGGCTCAAGGACGATGACTCGATTCGCATCCGGAGAACACTATTCGAATCCAAAGGATTTGTCCCGGTGCGGAATTCCGTCGCATTATCGGCTCCGTCGGCATCGGAATCAGCACTGACAGAAGGCCACGCCCCCTCGTCCTCGCCCCAGAAGCCCCGTTGCCAGTCATCTGGAAGGCCATCCCCATTGACGTCTTCGCCCCATGTCGTCGCCGTGGTGGCCTCGGAAGGAGGGGAGACGCGTCCATCGCTTAACCGGTATGCGAGTTGAACACTATGGGCAGTGGCGGGAAGAAAGAGAGGCGAGAGACAGTAACTGGTGGTGCAAAGTGTCGGCTGAGCCCCGTCGAAACTGACTTCGTAGCCGACAACGTCTAGACCGACCATTTCAGGCCAAGTGACGCTCAGTCGACTGGGTGATATCGCGTTCACGAGTGGACGGTCGGGCGCAGACAAAGGCAGGGCTGGCGGAGCGAAGCGTTGCCCGGCTAAATCAACGCCCGCGTCAATGCCTTCAAAACGGGGCCAGACGTGAAGTGCAGCACCATTGGGATCACCGATAAAGAGGGGGCGACTTTGGAAACTTCCGACAGCGGAATTGAGAGATGTGATTGTTTCTGCGAGCGAACGCCCATCGGCAGAAATTGAACGTACCTGGACGGCCCACGTCCGGGTATTGGGCGCGGCACTAAACCAAGACGCCGAAATTGAATTGCCGATCGACTCCAACCGGACGGCGATAGTGTCCCGACCGGTTTCCTGGGCGAGCAATCGAGCGTCGGATTGGGGTGCCCCCGTCGCGTCAAAGGACCGCGATACAAGCGACCAGTTTCCGTCCGAAGACTTTAAATCTGCTTCCGACCAGGCCGCGAGCATACCACCGCCGGATAAGCGGCAAATCGCTGGATTTCCACAGGTGCGATTGGCAGTACTGACCCGGAACTCCCCGGTTCTTGCTTCACCGGAGGACGAATAAATTCGGCCAAAAACATCCACCGTTCCTGGGCCACGCTGCTGCTCAGAAATCCACACCACGGCGAAACCACCGCCTGAAAGTGCTGCGATGCGGGCGTTTCGTTGATTGTAGCGGGTGGTTTGGTTGATTTGGAGGATGTTCCCGATCGGGGAACCATTCGGGGCCAGCAATCTTGCGAACACGCCCATCATATCCCCGTCCCCGCCTGTGGCGGACCAACAAATAACTGCGGAACCATCAGACAATCCTGCGATCGAAGGCGAGACAGCGTTCGCCTGGGAGTCGGGACTCAAGGCGATGTCATCCGTTTGAAAAGTGCCATCCGCAGCCAAGACTTTGCCAAAAATTCGCTGAAAGCCTTGGCGGCCTCCCTGCCAGGCAAAGGCTGCGCCACCGCCAGATAGAAGTGCGACGGTAGGATTCTCCTGGTCACCGGCGCCGATAGAATTAATCCGAAACGTGCTTAGCATCCCCGTCAGTTGAGCGGAGATCTGCCGGGCGCTGATTCCCAAGCCCTGTTCGTCGGTCGCATTGTCCTGCCAAACCAGAAATCCCCCGTTCCCACTGATGGCCGCATCCGGATTCAACTGATCGCCAGCCAGATGTCCCGTCAGGAGGAAATCCGATCCGACCGGCTGAAGGGCGTCGGCAAACAATCCCAAGCCAATCAACGAGGCCAAGGCGGCAGGAAGAAGCATTCGAAGCGAGTCATACCAGCGGATTCCGATCACGGTCTGTTGCACGTAAGAAGCTCTCATGGAAGCGTTATTCGTCAAGTTGCCAAGCTTGATCTGTCCGCTCATTGACCGGGTAGCTATCATGGACGGTTACAATTGGGGCAATTTACGAGGCATATCCGGGTTCCGAAGGTTCCTCGTATCAGCGGGAAGCCGTGGGTTGAGAAGGGATGGAATTCGGATCGTAGGGCATATTATTCGGATCATGCACTCGATTACCGGCCGGATCGACAATCGTGGGTGTGACGAATATCATAAGGTTCCTTTTTGCGGTGCTGCTGGCTTCGCTACGGAAAAGGCGACCTAGGAAGGGAATGTCACCCAAAAACGGAACTTTATCCTTTAATTTTCGGACGTCTTCAGCAATCAGACCTCCGAGTACGACCGTCTGTCCGTCCCAAACGATCGCGGAAGTAGTTACAGATCGTGCTCGGAAGTGAGGCAGAGGCAATGTAGCTTTGAGTGGTTGTGCAGCGATGGTACCAACCGCCTGAACCTGAGGGACGAAGTCACCCGGATCATCATAGCCAATGAATTCGGTATAGCTAGGGATCAAAGTCATCTGGATGGAGACATCGTCCGCAGACACATAGGGGATGACGTCCATTTCAGGGCCGAAAGGAATGGCTTGGAGTGTGTAGGTGATCGCTACCGAGCCAGGGGTGAAGATATTATTGGCCGAACCACCACTGGAAGCCCCACCACCTTGGCTTTGGCCGTTGTTACCACCCTGGTCGCCTTGTCCGTTGCCAACGCCGGTCACGATTGTCCGAACGTCAGCAACTTGAATCTTCGCTTGGCGTCCGCTGAGAGTAGTCACTTTTGGAGCCGAGAGTAAATCAGACCCATCCCGTTGCTCGATGGCACGGATGACGACGCGAAATTGCGGATCCGTCAATATCCCGGTGACCGTGGCGAGGGCGGGGATTTGCGTCAGATCGCCTCCGAGAGTGGTTGCGACCGAATTTCGAACTCCTCCGGTAATTTTTTGATCCAAGGGCGAGGTTGGAAGATGAGTGGTCGGGATGAGTGTTGCGGCCGGTCCGTTATTATCAGGATAACTCGGGTAGCCAGGGAATGTACCGCTGGGATTCGCTTTGGATGGCCTGCCTGCCATCGTGGGGGCAGACCCACCTTGGGCACCGACTATACCCCCCCCGCCGAAGAGTAGATTTCCAACGAACCAATCGAATCCAAGAGCTTTTTTATCCGCCTGAACGACTTCGGCGAACTTGGTTTCGATCGTTACTTGAGGCGGAGCCACGTTGAGTGCCTGAATCGCCTGCTCGATAATATCGAGATCGGAGAGCGTGGCACGGATGAACAGAATTCCGGTTCGATCGTTGAAGAAGATAGCCTTTTGATTTGAACCGGGATCACCCCCCTGCGCGGCCAAACCAAAGCCACCGCCACCGCCGCCACCGCCACCGCCAACCCCACCGCCCTGGCCCGCCGCCACAGTTTG
>CAMAUY010000010.1 GCA_945861565.1 Akkermansia muciniphila | reverse complement strand
CACAGTCTGCGCGGAAATAGCGCTGCGTGCCCGAGTTGGGAAGTGCCCCGAAGGCGGTCTTGGACTGGAGTGGTAGCGCGCGGCGCATTCGTGTTCGATACAGCATATATAACATATGCAAGCGAAAAAATGCACAGTAGAGAGCTTTTTCTCTCATTTTCAGATTCGGGAAAGCGTGTGCGTTTGGCCCAAGCGCTGGGACATCAGATACCACAAGGCAATCAGCGGAGTGAAAAGCCGATCGTAGAAGCGGCCTGAATCATCCTGGAGCCAACGGCGAACCAATGCCGGGGAGAAGAGCTTGCGGAAGCGCTGGCGCAGGGTCACTGGGCAAAAGCGTGCCCGCAGAGGTGGGAGAAGCGGGACGGGAGGTGGAGTTTTTTTTAGCGGCGAAAGATATTTTGGATTTGGGTTTTGGCATAACGTATGTATCTTACAACAGATACATACATTAAGCCATGAAAAAAAGTGCAAAAATGTTATGGGAAGACCGAATCGGCGGCCTCTGGCCCGCTTTGAAGGGTTCACTCAACCAAGTCGCCAAGCCGTGCATCCGGCCCAACTGCGCGGCCTGCCGCGCCGGGACCAAGCACCCGGTGTGGTTGCTTGCTTACAGCCAGGAGGGCAAACGGCGCTGCCTATACGTGCCCCAGGACATGGTTGGGACCATCAAGCTGGCTCTGAAGAATGCGCGGCACTTGGAGAAACTACTCTTCAAAATGGGCCCAGCCTTAATCGGGGACCATCGGCAATCGGTGAAATCCAAGAAAAATACCCCAACCAAAAGTTAGTGGCATTGGGCAGGATGCCAGCGCTCCCAGGCAGGCTTGATGCAGCCCTGCCTGCCGGTCGCCTAGCTGATTAACCCCTTGTCACTTGCTATTGACCGGGGCAGTGTCGCCGCCATTCGCTGACTTCGACGAACCAAGTCTCCGTGCCTGCGGAGCGCCACTGAAACAAATTTCCCTCCAGTTTTGGACCCTACCGCAGTCAATTCTCCGGACCCGTCGACCCCAGGCACCACGGTCGATGAGTGTGCCGACCTTCCCATCCACGCGCAGCGGCGGAACAGCCTGGTGTTTATTCTGAATCATGCGCTCGGCTACTTCGTCGCCCCAGTGTTTTACGTCGGGGTACTCCATGCAGCGATCCTGTCCGCGCTCGGTTTCAGCGACACGATCGCCAATCTGCCCGAGTCGGTTTACATGTGGATGACGCCGCTGCCCGTGTTGATCGCCTGGTTTTGGCCATCGACGCGACATGCGCGCCGAATACTTGTCAGCACCTATGTCATCGAGGGCTTAGCCGGACTTTTGGCAGCGGTGTTGTTTCTCGTGACGCCCCAATGGCTCGTGGTTGGCATCGTCGTTCACTCCGCCGTGATCGGCATCGCCAACGGCGTCGTCACGATGTGCTTGTGGGAGCTGATCGGGCGCGGCATGACGCCGGAGCGGCGCGGCTGGACGCTCGGAATTACGTTTGGCGTAGGGCCTTTGTTTGCCGTGCTGGGATCGTGCGCATCCCAATTGATCCTGAACGGCAATTTCCTGGACCTGATTCATGTGACTCCAGTTCCTAAACCGTGGTGCTACGTCGTACTGTTCGGCACGACCGGACCGGCGATGGCCGTCTCGGCAGCCTGCGTTTTTCTGGCCCATGTGCCACGGGAGAGTTCCGTCGAGCCATCCGTAAGTGTCGCGGGAGTGATGCAGGGGTTGCGGGAGTATTTCGCGTACCGGTTGATCCTGATCGCGATTTGTGGATTTCTGCTCACCAGTGCCGGGGGCAATATGATCCTGAACAATCTGGCGTTGTTTGTTCGCGACACCACCGGGGAACCGCCCGACACGTACACCGGTCTGCAACTGACCTTGCGCTTCGGCTGCAAGAGCCTGTTTGGCTTCGCTCTGGGTTGGATGCTGGCCCGATTCGACGCCAAGACGCCCGCCTTGGCCACGACGCTCATCTGCCTGGCGGGAATTGTTTGGGCGCTGGTCGTGCCGGGCAAATGGTACCTGTTCAGCTTTGGCCTCTTGGGTGCCGGCGAACTGTTCTATATCTATTATCTGAACTATATCGTCGGCTGCTCGGCACCCCACCGCATCCGCGAAAATACCGCGTACACCAATGTCATAATGATCGCCGTCAGTTTCATGCCGTTGATTTACGGAGCCATTTCAGACAGCTACGGCCTGCGTGCCAGTTTCTTCCTCGCGCTGGGAATCCTGGCTGGGGCGACAATCATCGTCTCAACGCTGCTCCCCCGCCAGCCCGTGCCGAGCCGGTTGGATTCGACAAATTCGATCAATCCAGGTCCTCTCTAACCGCGCTGGCGATGCGCCAATTTCCGTCCTTGTCGCAAGCAGCATAGTACATCCGGTAGCTCCCGCCCGTCTGGATCAGCGACATGTCCTCGGCATGAACGGCGTCCAACCCCGCGCCTCCGTATCCCAGTCCGTCGATCGCCCTGGAGCCTCGTTCCCAAACCAAACCGTCGGGCGAGTGAGCCACGTAGATTCGTGACCGGTATCCCGACATATCCGCTGCGATCGACGCCGCCGCGAAGTTGTCGCTCTTTCCGCTCGCGACGGCGTTGGCATCGAGGCTCGGATGCAGCGGCACCCGGGTTCCGGGCGGAACATCCTGCCAGGCCGAGTAGAAAAGGGTCCACCTCTCGCCCGCGGTCGACGGCGGGACGACCTCCGCCGCCGAAATGCCGGCCGTGTCGTAATCCGCTTGCTTGTCCCGCATTCGATAGCCCGGCTCAAACTCGAAGTGCAAGCCATCGGACGAAATCGCGCTGACTATGTTCGTAGAAATTCGCTGGCCGTTCGCGATCCCCCCAGGCCCAAACTCCGTGGCGGAGCAATACAACCGGCCACGACCGTCCGGCAATGGCAAAAACCGCGGCGCACCGACCCCTGCGAGGTTCTGCAGCCGAATGCCGTCTTCGAGTTCCCAGGCCAGTAGATCGGACGAAACCGCACTGCAAATTACCGTCGGCCGATCGGCGGGCCCGCGCGATTCAAAATACATTCGCCAACGGCCATCGGCGCATTGGGTAATCGATGGCGCGATCACGCGAAGCGACATGTGCGGCAAGAGCGGCCGCGGCGCCAGACGAATGCCGGGCTCCGTGCGGAACAACAAACCGTCATCGGAGACCGCGCTGAGGATGTAGCCCTGACATGCCGGAAACGGTTTCGCGGATCCCACGGCGGTATAAAAAAGTCGGAACCCACCGTTCGGAACGCGCACGATGCAGGGCGCTTGCAGCTTCGCATTGTCCAGCGGTCGCGATCCTTGCAGCCGCGCTCCCGGCTCTTTCCTCCAGCGATGGGTTACGCTCATCAAGTGCTACCCTGCAGGCCGAATTTCCGGGGTGCAACCAGGAACCCCTATTCCAACCGCAGGACGGTGCAGTCCGCCGGACCACCCTCACAATTAATGGAAAACTCCCGTGGCGCGATTCGCTGAATGGAGGTCCGATTGATAATTAAAGGAACTTTCAGATGCGGACGCGCGCCCAGTGGATACTCAGACACTGGGGAGTCCCCGCATAAAACGCGCACAACACCTGATCCTCATCGATCAGCCCCAGCGCCGGATGGCCAAAACTCCACTTGCCCATCTCTTCCCAATATTGGTTGAAATCGATGCGCTCGCCGCCGGGTGTCAGGACTGCCCGCTCGTCGTGAACGTAAATGACGAGGCGGTTACTTTCTGGCCAAGTCAAACCCTCGTCGTGCGACTGCCAAAGCGTCAGGGTGCAGGGAGCACCCCGATCGACGACAAATGCCAACCAGCGCCCGTCGGCCAGACAAAGCGGTGCGGCAATCTGGCCGGGAATGGTGGTGGCGCGAATCGGGTCGGACTGAAGTTCCCCTCCAATCAACCGGGCGCGGCCGAGGTGAACGCACCGGTCGCGTTGCTGCGCAAGATCATGGGTCCAAAATAAGCTGACGAATTCACCGGGTTTCCGGGTCGGACCGAGACGCTGGTCCCAATAATAAATCTGATGCAGCGGATCACGGGCGACCAACTGCGGGGCTGCAAAGGATCGACCGCCGTCGCGCGAAATCATCACCCACGCCGCATGATGACCCGGGCGAGGATCATCGAACTGTTTGAAGCTCTCAAAAGGGAAAGCCAACGCCCCATCCGGCCAGCTCACGATGGGTCCGGTTCCTGAGCAGCCAGCCAACTCCGGGGTGGGCAGAATGCGCCAGGCACTCCAAGTCGCACCGCCGTCCGCAGACTCGGCCAGTAGCAGCTTCGAGGGCAAAATACCCTGCGTGACCGCATCAAAAAGGGGTCGGTCAGGCTCACTCCGATCAAACCAGGTGGCGAACATTAGCAGCCGTCCAGGAGTCGTCTCGCTCAGGGCAATTGCACTCAGCGATCCGGGTACACTCGCGATGCGGGTTGCCAGCTCAAGTTTCAGCGAGGTCCACGTCCGGCCATTATCGACGGAACGGCAGATCTGTACCGTTGAATCGACCGCGTGCTTTGCGGTGCCAACTTGAAACGCGCTCAGCCACACGCCCGACGAAGGCTGACGATATACGCTGGTAAAGAAAGCCACGCGACGATGAGCCGGCTGCTGGGTGGCGTCGTAAATGAGGCCGCGTTCGACAACGTTCGGTGTTAACGCCGGTGGCATGCGTGGTTCGGGTTGGGTCGGAAAAGTGAGCGGAATCGGGGGACCTCTGATCTTCTTTGAGCCTCGCGCGATCGAGGGACAGTGACAAGCGGTATATGTTGCTAGAAAAATGAGACACTGAGGCGATCCGAGGCCCGCAGGACCCTGGCGGCCGACGGAATCGACCGCGGTGTTGGTGCTGGCAATCGGGAACCGTCTTCCGAAAGATCACGCTCGACATGGATCACGATTTCATCGGGCCAGTCTGTCGGGCGCTCTCCCGTTCGGGGAGGGCACTTGCATTCTGGGGGGTAATGGCGGGTTACTCCGCCACCGCGCAAATGTACCCACCCGTCCACGCAAAACCGCTCGACCCGTCAGCCTTTGAACCTCTTCGGAGGACCCTCGCGCTACTCGCCTCGAGCGGACCGACCCATCCGGTCCCCGTTCGGATCGTCTTTCATGGCCAGTCCATCACGTTGCAATACTGGGTCGTCTCCCTGGTGAACTGGCTCCGCGCGACCTATCCGCTCGCTCGGATAGATTTCCATATTCTCGCACTGCACGGTTTCTCCACGGAGTTGCTATTGCGGACGGCCGATAGCGACGTCGTCGGGGTGTATCCCGATCTGATCCTTTTCCAGGCGTACGGAGACCTGAGTACCTATGCGAAATTAATCCGACGTATTCGGGCCGAGACGACGGCCGATATCCTCCTGCAGACCGACCATCTGGTTCTCGAATCAGAAAAAGATGAAGTCACCGAACCGGAGGCGTTGACACCGGCGATGGGTGGCGCTTGGAAGAGTTACGGATTCCTCCCGGCGCTCGGCCGTAGAACGGATTCCGCCGTAGCGGATGTACGCCAAGTCTGGCACGGGTACCTGCGCGAGTACGGGTTGAAAGTGTCCGATCTCCTGATGGACACCGTTCACCTTAATTTTCACGGTGATTTTGTTCTGGAGGAGGCGCTGGCGCGTTACCTCAAACCGCCCGCAGATCTGACCTTGGTGGACCCTTTCCAAGTTGATGGAGTCCGGACGTATCAGGTTGGGCGGGATATTGTGTGGCACGAAGATCGCCTCGAATTGGAGTGCGTGGGAAATCGAATCGATCTGGTTTTTGCACAATCCGGCGAGGAGGATGTGGAAATTGAAATCGACGGGCAGCTTCCGTCCGACAAAGAGGGGGTCGTCCGATTCCTAAGGCCTTCCCCGATGGCAAGCGGCTGGCTCACTCTGGTCCGAGCCTCTTCCGTTGCCCCGCTGATCCCAGAGCAATGGACGGTCCGATTGACGGAAGCGTCGGTGGACGGTACGCGATTCCGATTCGCCGTGACGGGCAGCGTGACGGGCGAGGATGGGGAGGGAGTCAACACCGAATTCTTCCGATCCCAGTCCGGCCGAGTGGTCATCGAACCGCAGGACTGGCGCTTCGCTGAAATGTCGAGGTCGGCGGGCATTCCGGTCACTCCGGGGATGACGGTCACCTGGAATGCGGTGCAGCGCGCCCGGGATCGAGTGGTACCTTCGGTTGGCGTTGTGACCGTGGCACAGGGCATGGCCGATGGCGCGCATCGGGTCGTTCTCAAGGCAGGGTCACGGTCGAGGGGCGCCCTCGTGGCGGTTCGCGCTTATTCGCCCGGCAGGAGGAGTAGTGAATCGCAAATCGAAGGAGCGCCGCTCCTGAAGCTCGAGATCATCGGCAATCCGAAAGGATCTCGATTGCGGTGGCGCGGGTGGTTCCCGGATTTTGAACTCGAAGACAGCGATGGTCGCCAATGGCCGGATCGTGAGGGATGGCATCCGTGGAAAGGTGGCATCGGCAACGACGGCGGCTCATTAACCGCCGAGATTCCCACTCTGGAACCGCAGCGGTTCTTTCGGCTGAGGGCTCTTCCGGCTGCGCCTTGATCGCAGACAACCCTCACGCCCACGCCAAATCGAGCGCTCAAAGTGACCGGGAAGCGTCGCTGGGCAAAGCATGCTTATCCAGTCGGCCGAGGACCGCGTCGGAATCTTTCTCAAGGGCTTCGGTCCTCGGCACCCAAGCAATGTCTCCCCGGCCACTTTCATTACAAATGGCGAACGGCTGAAAGGCTGTTCCATCGCACGGATCGCTTGACGACCGGGCCGACGGCTCCTATTCCCCAAGGGCTCCCGGAGACTCTGTGCCGGGCACAAACTATGCCGACCTACGAATACTCATGTTCCAAATGCGGGCTTTCCTTTGAGGTGGTGCAATCGATGAAGGACGCACCGCTGAAGCAATGCCCAAAAGAATCCTGCAAAATGAAAGTCTGGGGCAAGGGGCCGGTGAAGCGGGGCGTGGGCGGCGGTGCCGGCTTAATCTTCAAAGGCAGCGGCTTCTACATCACGGACTATCGAAGCGAAGGCTACAAGGCGGCCGCCAAGCAGGATTCCAACGCGAGCTCGGCAACGGCCCCCGACAGTAAACCGGCCGCGAAGGGCGAGTCCAAATCGGAAGCGAAATCGGAAGCCAAGCCGGCGCCGAAATCGGAAGCCAAGCCGACGGCCAAGGCCGAGTCAAAGCCCGCAAAGAAGGACTGATTCTGCCCAACCCGATCTAATCCCTCGGAATAATGTGCCAGAATGCTAAGTGGATCCGTCGGGCTCGATCGCTCTTGCTGGTTTTACTGACGGCCGTTCCCGTGGCCAATGCACAGGCGCAGGCGCAGGCCGCGCTTCTCTGGGCGGTGACGAACAGCGTGGCAATTACCAGTGCCTCCCGGCAGTTCATGGTCCACGGTGATCCTGAACTGCCGAAGAGTTCCTCGCAGATTACTCCCGGTTGGACCCGGTTGACCTCGCAAGGCGATGGGGAACTTATCGAACTCGAACCTCGCTCCCTGGCGGTGACCTGTGAGCGAATCAAAACTGCGGTTCTCTCCCGATTGCAACTGCAGGACGTGTGGCGCGGCCGAATTCACCTCTTTGTCGGCCCGATCCCTCGCAACGAACAACCGTTCCGAATCCTGCCCGACCAGTATTTGGACGGATGGCAGTACCGGCTCTATGTCCCTCGGAAATTCTCATGGAAGGGCTTGGTTCGGGGGATCAGTGAGGCTCTAATTCTCGAAATTGTAAACCGCAACAATCGCGGTGCCTTCGGCCAGGCGCCTTTGTGGTTTAACGAGGGTATTAGCGGCCTGCTGCTCAATGAACATGGCCGATCCTTCATCACTGAGGCATACACCTATCGGATCCAAAGTGAGCGAAAACCCGACCCCCTTGCCTTCGCTCGCGAGCAACTCCGCGATCGCGAGCCCCCGAGTTTTGCCGATTTGGGTTTTCCCGACGCCGGCCGGCTGCAAGATCCCGCCGAATGGCGCCGCTATCAGGCCGGAGCTCAACTCTTGGTTCATGAACTTCAGAGTCACCGGGAGACGCGGGGTATTCTCAACGCAATGTTGCCGCTTCTCCCCAATCACTTAAATTTCCACACCGCCTTCCTCGAGGCGAGCCGGGAACGATTCCTGTCCCTCTTGGAAGTGGAAAAATGGTGGGCCCTCGCTAGCGCCGATTTCCGCTTCCGGGATCCGTCGACATTGTGGCAGCGCGAGAAGATTCTCGCCAGCCTCGCCTCCGTTCTTGTCGAACCCACCGCGACCTCCATCGGCACAAGTCAGACGGCCCGCGGCGACATCGCCCTAACCGAATTGATCCGCACCTGGGAGTTTCGATTGCAGGAGGAGGTGCTGCGCCGCAAGGTGCTGCAATTGCGGATTCTCGCCAGCCACGCGCCCAAGCCTCTCTTTGGCCTGATTATGAATTACTCGCGCACGCTCGAACAATACCTCGCCGCCCGGTCTGGCGCCGGCAAGGATTCACCCTCCCGCGGCACCGTCGAAACCCGAACTCAATTCATCGCTCGACAAACAATTCAGAGATTGACCTCGCTCGATCAGCAGCGGCGTGCCCTCTAGTTTGGAGAAAAGGTAGGAAAACGAGTCGGAACAGGGGGGCGAAAAGCGGTCGACCCACCGCAATGTGTGATCGATGGGTGCGACCCGAAATAGCACATTACTATTGACCGACCCCGGATCGACCCTGATCTGTCCTTTTGTGCTCGACAATACCCAAACAACGGTACTGAGATTGCCCGCAATAACCATTTAGCGCGGTCTAAGACTTCGCTGACCCCTCCTTCAACCTCGCTATCACCTTCATGAAAGCGCCGCTTATGCCAATCCGGATTCTCCTCATTTGTGTGCTGATGGAGTTTTCCGTAACCGGTGGGCTAGCCGCCACGATCAACTGGACAAACCTCAGTGGCGGATTCTGGAATGTCGCCGAGAACTGGAATCCGCAGCAGGTCCCCGGCATGGCCGATACGGTAAGTATTACTGCGAAATGGAACGTATACCGTCACCGTCGACGTTGGCACTATCATCGCGGGTCTGACTTTAGGCGGCTCAACGGGGAAGCAAACCTTGGCGGTTCCGTCCCAATCCGTCTCAATCACGGGTAACAGCACGATCAGTACCAACGGCACTCTGCAGTTCGCAGGAGGGGGATTGTCCTCGAGCGGCTTGCTGACACTTCATGGCATCATGAATTGGTCTGCCGGAAAACTTCAAGGCTCGGTTAGTATATCAAAGAGCGGACTCCTGGATATGACGACCTCCGCCGATCATGAGTTTGTCGGGTCCCTGGCGAACGCGGGAACGGTCCATTGGGAGGCCGGGACTTTCTACCTCGAAGACCTGACCACATTCGACAACCTCGCGGACGGGGTCTTCGAGGCCTTTGGAGCCACACACTTGCAATTCATCGGAACGAAGCCCAATCAGTTCAATAATCAGGGAACCTTCCGTAAGCCGCCGGGCGCCGGCGTCACGATTGTCCAGAAGGGCTTTGTTAACAGCGGCAACGTCGACGTGCAAGGTGGCAGCCTCCAGTTTCCCGAAGGATTTATTAGCAGTGGCAGCTTCAATGTCGAATCCGCCGGGCGCGTCGAACTCGCCGGGGGAGTTTTTTCGCTTAACAGCGGTCATTCCTTCACCGGGGACGGATTTTACGGAGTCACGGGTGACGCCACCCTGATCGGCGACATCACTGCTTCGAATTTTCAATTGGTCGCGGGAACAATGCGTGGAACCAACCACCTGACCGGCACCTTGAATTGGTCCACGGGCGGCATCATGAGGAACGTCCTGACCGTCGGTCCCACGGGGATTCTGAATCTCTTATCTGGGAACGACCACGAGTTAGCGGGCACGATGACCAACGCCGGCACGGTCCACTGGAGTGCCGGGAGATTTTATCTCGAAGACCAGACCACCTTCGTCAATCTCGCCGGCGCGACCTTCGACGTACAATCGGACCTGGAGCTCAATCCTGCCGGCACGTCGCCAAATCGATTCATCAACCAGGGAACGTTCCAAAAGAGCGGCGGCCTCGGCCCGCTGACTATTAATGTGCAATTCATCAATCCCGGCACGGTCCAGGTACAGAGCGGAATCCTGCATTTTAATGACGGATTTGTAAGCAGCGGCAACTTCAATGTCGCCCAAGCAGCGCGACTGGAGATGGCAGCAGGCACCTATAACTTGAACCCGGGCTACAGTATCACCGGGGATGGTTTTTACGGGATCACGGGTGACGTCACCCTGATCGGCGACATCACTCCCTCGAATTTTCAATTGGTCGCGGGCACGATGCGCGGCACGAACCACCTGACCGGCACCTTGAATTGGTCCACGGGCTTCATGAGAAACGTCCTGACCGTCGCTCCCACCGGGATTCTGAATATCGTCTCGGGGAACGACCATGAGTTATTTGGCACGTTGACCAACGCCGGAACGGTCCACTGGAGTGGCGGAAGATTCTATCTCGAAAACCAGACCACCTTCGTCAATCTCGCCGGTGCGACCTTCGACGTACAATCGGACTTCCAGCTTAATCCTGCCGGCACGTCGCCCAACGAATTCATCAACCAGGGAACGTTCCAAAAGAGCGGTGGCCTCGGCCAGTTGACGATTGATTTGCAATTCATCAATTCGGGCACGGTCCAGGTGCAGAGCGGAGTCCTGCGCTTTGATCGGGGATTTGTCAGCAGCGGCAACTTCAATGTCGCCAACGATGCGCGACTGGAGATGGCAGCAGGCACCTATAACTTGAACCCGGGCTACAGTATCACCGGGGATGGTTTTTACGGGATCACGGGTGACGTCACCCTGATCGGCGATATCACTCCCTCGAATTTTCAATTGGCCGCGGGAACGCTGCGTGGCACGAACCACCTGACTGGCACCTTGAATTGGTCCACGGGCTTCATGAGAAACGTCCTGACCGTTGATCCCACAGGGATTCTAAATCTCGTCTCTGGGAGCGACCATGAGTTATTTGGCGCGATGACCAACGCCGGAACGGTCCACTGGAGTGCCGGAAGATTCTATCTCGAAAACCAGACCACGTTCGTCAATCTCGCCGGCGCGACGTTCGACGTACAATCGGACTCGCAGCTCAATCCTGCCGGCACGTCGCCCAACGAATTCATCAACCAGGGAAGTTTTCGAAAATCCGGCGGTCTTGGCAGCACCCGCATCGAAACCACGTTTCGCAATGCGGGCACGGTGGAAGTGCAATCCGGCTCCCTGGACTTTAGCGGCGGCTTCACTCAAACCGCTGGAAGCACACTGCTTCTAGGTGGCAATCTGTCTTCCAGCACCCCATTGGACATTCAAGGCGGGACCCTCGGCGGAAATGGCAACATCACGGCCACTGTCAACAATTCAGGTCAGGTCAATCCAGGAGCTTCACCGGGGCTGCTGAACATCATTGGCGATTACAATCAGACGGCGGCCGGCGTCTTGAATATAGAATTGGCTGGCTTGACGCCCGATACCTTTGACCGCGTCACGGTGTCCGGCACGGCAACTCTCAACGGCCTGCTTAATTCACCGTTGGTGAATGGCTTCGCACCGCCAACGAATAGCACATTCGCTTTTCTAACTGCGGTGACCCGCAACGGCCAGTTCAGCCGTCATACGTTTTCGTCAAACCTGGTTGAACTCGTCGTCAATTATACGCCGGACTCCGCATCACTCCAGGTCATCAACGTCTTCACGAACGTCAGCACGTTTCCACCGGTTCTAGGAGCCATTACCAATCGCACTGTAGACGAACTCGTGCAACTTCGGTTCACTGCGACAGCCACCGACGCCGATGTTCCCACCAACATCCTCAGCTTTCGCCTGGATTCCGCTCCGCCCGGCGCGTCGATTGATTCCCGGACGGGTGTCTTTACCTGGACGCCGACGGAAGATCAGGGTCCGGGAAGCTATCCGGTGGTGGTCCGGGTGACCGATAACGGATCTCTATTCGACACCGAAACATTCACCGTGATGGTTACGGAGGTCAACCTGAAGCCGATTCTTGCGTCAATCTCCGGCCAGTTGATTGCCCCGGGTCGCACGCTCCAATTTACCGCGACAGCCTCCGATCCCGACTCACCCGCTCAAACGCTCACGTTTAGCCTGGGGTCCGGCGCGCCAGCCGGCGCAGCCATCAATGGAAGCAGCGGCCTCTTTACCTGGGCGGTGCCGGCCAACCAGCCGGCAGGAATGACAAACGTTACCGTGCGAGTCACCGACAACGCAGATAATTCTCTAAGCGCATCGCAGAGTGTCGTCATTGAAGTGGATCGGAATGGCCCTCGCATCACGACGATGGATCCCACCGGTTCTATATCGAACGCGGTCGACCATGTCGACGTGACCTTCAATAAGACGATTGATCCGGCTAGTTTCGATTCGACGGACGTCGAGCTCAGCGGATCTCACGGGTTGATTTCCACCACCGTCCAGCCCGTCAATGGCAATACCTATCGCATTTCGTTCGCGGCCCTGTTCCCGGAAAACTATACCGTCCGAATTGGACCCAACATCCGGGACATCGCCGGGAATCTAATGAATCAGGATTCCGACGGGACGAACGGAGAACCGCAACAAGATGCGTTTACCGGTCAACTGTCGATTCGCCTGGCGGACCTGATAGTGACCCAGATCACCGTTCCCGCGACCGCGCTCCTGGGACAGCCCATCCCCATCCGCTGGACCGTCACCAATCGGGGTTCGACCGCGGCGCTGGGGCCGTGGACTGACTCGGCGGTGTTGGTTGACAAGTCTGTGCAGGGGAGCGCGGCGGCGCTAGCATCCTTCACCTTCACCAACGTCCTCCTGGCGGGACACTCGATCACTCGCACACAAAGTGCAATTCTGCCAGCCGGCCGGTTTGGAACGCACACGGTGGTATTTCAAACGGACGCTTTTAATCAAATCCCGGAAGGCCCCAATGAAACGAATAACGTCACGGAGGCCAGCCTCCCGATTCAGATCCTGGCACCGGATCTGGTCGTCACCGCGATCAGCGTTCCATCGATCGCTCAATTTGGACAGACCCTCAATGTATCCTGGACCGTCCTCAATGCCGGAACCGCCGCCGCTCAGGCGGACTGGAGTGACAGCCTGTATTTGGCCGCTGAAAGTAATTCTCTCGCGGGTGCGACGCTGCTCGTCAGCCACCCAAATCCTCCCGATACAAACCTTGGGATCGGCGCCCGTTACACCCACACACGTTCCGCGACACTGCCGCTCAACGCACTGCTCGCGCCCGGCAAGTACTTCATCGTCGTGGCCGCCGACTCCGGTAGCGCGCTGCCGGAATCGCTGGAAGAAAATAATCTGGCAAGCCAGGCACTCACGCTCACTCCCGCCCCGTTGCCGGACTTGGTCGTGCGCGATCTGCGGGCTCCCGCCACAACGCAACCGGGCCAGGAGATCGAATTGCGTTGGACCGTGACCAACCAGGGGAATCTCGATGCGTCCGCACCGTGGACCGAAACGATTTCAATCTCCAACGAGCCTCCTCTCCTCAACCTCGTATTCAGTAACACGGTCGCAGCGGGTGCCTCCCTGACGCGAACACAGTCTGTCACTCTTCCCGCGAACGGTGCCGCCGGCTCCCTGCGCTTTAGCGTCGAGATTGACAGCGCGCAGGAGATTGTTGAATCCAACGAAACCAACAACCTGACCCTGGCCAATTCGCCCACCACGGTCCCCACCCTCCTGACCTTGTCCGTACCGGTCGATCAAATCGCTGAGAATGCCCCAGATCCCAGGATCACCGGGAGCGTCACACGGAACGGGTCGCGCGACAATCCCCTGACGGTTTCGCTGAGCAGTAACAAGAAGCCGCAGTTAACGGTACCGGCCACCGTCACGATTCCCGTCGGCCAAGTCACCGCATTCTTCGACATGACCGTCCACCGCGACGGAATTGTGATGGGTCCACAACTCGTGACGATCAACGCCGCCGCGGATGGCTTCACCGGCGACTCTGCGCAGATCACGGTCCTCGACGTGGACCTGCCGAATCTCACCATCTCCCTGCCCCAAACTGGCATCCTCGAGGGGACTGTGATCAATGCCACCGTCAAGCGTGACCTAGTTACCGCGGCGCCGTTGTTGATCCAACTCGGCAGTTCAGACGCCCTCCAACTAATAATTCCCGAATCGGTCACGATCCCGCCGAATCAAGCCTCCACCTCATTTACCGTCACGGCCGTCGATGACACGCTGATTGAGGCGCCCCGGAACTACACAATGACGGCTGTGGCCACTGGATTTAATTCGGGCGAGGCGCCCATCGAGATCAACGACGACGACATTCCTCACCTCGCCGTCCACTTGGCTGCCAATGAAGTCAGTGAAGGAGCCGGTGCCACCGCGACCAGTGGAACGGTCACACGGGACACGATTGGACCGCGCGCCGTAGTCGTCGCGCTGGAGAGCAGCAATGAGAACGCGGCGCGTGTCCCGTCAACGGTCACCCTCCCACCCGGTGCATTGTCCGTGAGCTTCCCGATTGCGGCGGTCGACAATACGCTGCTCGATGGAATAAAAACGGCGTTCATCCGTGCTTATCCAACCGACACCCAAACCCGTGCACGGCTGACGGCCGGGACGCCGGCTGAACTAAGGGTGCTGGACGACGACGGGCCCACCCTTCGCCTCGAAATTGCGCTGGGCCTCGTCGCTGAGGGTTTGAAGCCCGCAACGACTGCAACCGTCACCCGCAACTCCAGCACCGCCTCGTCACTGATCGTGACCCTCGCGTCAAGCGCCGTCACTGAGGCAACCCTGCCGGCAAGCGTCACCATTCCCGCGGGGCAAGGGTCGTTCACCTTCCCTGTCACCAGCGTGAATGACGGCGTGACGGACGGAGACAAGACCGTGACCCTCACCGCCTCAGCGCCGGGCTTAACTCAAGGTTCAGCCCAACTCGTGGTCACCGACCGGAACTTGCCCGATCTCTTCGTTGCGAGCGTGACCGCGCCGGCCAGCGGCGCGACCGAGTCGCAGTTCGGGCTTTCGTACCGCGTCGCCAACCAGGGGACCGCCACCGCCACCGGCCCGGCGCTACAACGGATTTATCTCTCGGCCGATGCCGTGATTGGTGACGACGTTCTGCTGAGCCAGGCGGAATTTTCCGGTGCGGTGCCGCCCGGCCAGCATTTCGACCAGACATTGAGCGTCCGCCTTCCCCAAAAGACGGGCAATTATTGGATCGTGGTTACCACGGATTCCAACGACACCGTGGCGGAAGCGTTGGAGAATAACAACGCCGCGATTTCCGCCCAACCAATCCGGGTGGAGAAAACTTATGGAGCGACGGTGAAGACCGACGTGGAGATCGCCCTGGCAGGAACGTCGATTCCTCTGAGCGGACAAGCCACGTTCGTCGCCACCGGAAAGCCCGCGGCCTTCGCGCTCGTCAATATCCACATCCAGCTGGGGAATACGGAGCGTATCATTGCCGCCATCGCGGACGCCGAGGGTCGCTTCACCGCGATCTTCAAACCTCTGCCGGGCGAAGCGGGAAGATACGAGGTCGGCGCGGACCATCCCGGCGCTAGCCAGACGACGGTCCAGGACCGGTTCACGCTGCTAGGTCTTCGAGTCACCCCTCCCGCCGGAGTCCTCCGAGTCGTTGAAGGCGGAACATTGACCCGCTCCGCGAAGGTGGAGAACCTGAGTGACCTTCCTTTAACTGGCCTCACAGCAGTCGTCGTCAGCAAGCCGCCCAATCTGCAAGTAAGCCTGAAGCTGCCCCCTAGTCTGCCTGGATCGGGTGAAGCTGCCCTCGAATTCACCGTCACGCCTACCGACACGTCGATTCCGCAGGGAGTCGTCGTAATCCGAGTCTCCAACCCCGCGGGCGTATCGACGGATATTCAGCTACCCGTAATCGTGGAACTTCTGCGCCCACACCTCACGGCGGACCCAGGTTCATTGGTGGCCGGGATGAAACGGGGCGGTCAGACGACCCTGCAGCTCAATATCGTCAACACCGGTGGGGCGGAGAGTGGAGATTTGAGCATCTTACCGCCGGCGATTCCGTGGCTGATGGTGGCCTCGGGAGGGCGCATCCCTTCGCTTCAGCCGGGTGAGAGCAACAACATCACACTGGTTCTATCACCGCCGGCAGACTTAGCCCTGGGCGATCATCAGGGCACGATCGTGATTTCAAGCGCTGTCGCGAGTCTCACCGTACCGTTCAACTTTCGAGCCCTGTCCTCCCTCGCGGGTGACCTGAAAATCTCGGCCGTGGATGAATACACGTACTACGCCGAAGGCTCACCCCCGGTAACCAATGCCACCGTGACGGTGATCGATCCGTCGAGCGGCAAAGTAGTTATCGTTGGGCTTACGGACAATCGTGGTGAACTTGTCGTGACCAACCTACCAGAGGCCTACTATCAGATTGAAGTCCGGGCGGACGGACATTCGCACTTCCGCTCCACGTCGCTCCTGACGGCCGGGAAAACGAACGAGGTGCTGGCATTTCTAAACCGGGAAACGGTGAGATATGTGTTCACCGTGGTGCCGACGGAGATCGAGGATCGAACCAGGATCGTGATCGAAACGGTCTTTGAAACGGTCGTGCCGATACCGGTTGTTACGGTGGAACCGATGCTGATCGATCTGGCGGATTTCAAGGGCGACGTCATGCAGGTCGATTTCAAAATTAGTAATCACGGCTTGGTGGCGGCGGACAACATGCGCCTCGCCTTCGAAGAACATCCGGAGATATCGGTGACACCCTTGGTCGCCAACATCGGCAGGCTTCAGGCCAATAGTTCACTCACGATCCCGGCAATCATCCGGAGGCTGAGCCCCGCTCCAAGTGGCGGCCCGGCAAGAAGGCCGCAGCTTTTGGGCGCGGGGGGCAGTGGCGGGTGTGATTTGAGAGGCGACACATTCTGGGACCTCCTTTGTGGACCCACCAAACAGACTTATAACACGCCGATCCAGATCAAGAACGCGGGACGTGGCTGCGGCGGAAGCGGAGGACGAGACATAGCGATCAGTGGAGGATTCAGCGGATATATCCTTGGAGGCACCGGGGGCCCCGGTTCAGAATCCCGCGGAGGCAGCGGCTCTTACATGGGACCCAGTGAGGTCAGGTCCCCATTGCCCTGCAACCCGTGCTTCCGAAGCGTGGTATACAACCTGGCCGATTGTGCCGGTACTGTTTTTCTGCCCAATGTCGAGGGCTGTTGGAAAAATATTCTGCAATGCGTTATCGGTATTGCGAATCCAGGCGACCCCCTTGATCGAGCTGATACAGTCACCGATTGTACCGGCTTCGTAGTGAGCTGCCTCGCATCGGGCGCAGCAGAAGTGGCGTTAAAAGGCGTCAAAACTCCCCTAAACATCGTGAGCTGTTTGCTCAATGGGCTGGACACGTTTAATGGTTGCTTCGGTGGTGGTGGTGGGAGCAGCGGAGACCCGAAAGCCCGCCTAGCCGCCGGGCATCCTGGGCTCGAACTAACGAGCGTCCAAAGTTCCATCGGCCGGCCGGAACTTGAGCCACTCAAGAAGTACCTGGCCCACCTACAGACATTGGTCAATGTCGAGAGCAACCTCTTTGGAAACATCGTTTGGCTCGAAGCCGATCCCGCCGCCAAATCCGTCTGGTTGAATGCCTTGGCTGCCCGAATCGCAAAGGACAGCGCGGCCGGCGGTCGTCTGTCCCCCACCGAGCAGAATGAACTGCGCGCTCTGGCGCTGCCAGCCCCGGTTTCCGCGGCGGACGTGAATTCCTTCATCGAGCGTTGGAACAGGACGATGGATTACTGGCAAGCGGGCCGTTTCGATTCAATCAACGTTCCTGCCGGACAAAACTCGAATTTTCTGGCGCTGGATACCTTTCAGGCTCATTTGGTTGCAGCCAAAAACGCGATTGATGTCAGTGCCGCCGAGGGATTCAAAAGTATTGTCGCGGGGATCGAAAGTGCCCGCCAGGATTTGGTTCGATTTTACGAGCGCGATTCCGGCGGCGATTGCGCCACCGTACGCCTTCGGATTGAACAGCAGGCGGTCATCACCCGGGACGCCTTCAATGCAAGTCTTGAGATTTCCAACTCGACGGGTGGCGCGCTGGAAGAGGTCTTTGTTGAACTTTCTATACGCAATGAACTTGGGGACATCACCACGAGCCAATTTGGGATTCGGTCACCCGAATTGAGCGGCTTGAGCGCTGTGGATGGCACCGGTGTGATCGCGGCTAATTCCACCGGAAAGGCCAGTTGGATTCTAATTCCCACTTCCGACGCGGCCCCGGTGGGCCCAACGGTAATGCTCGTCAGCGGAACGCTGAAATATAAACAAGAGGGAACCCTGATTTCAATTCCCCTCCTTCCCGCGTCCATCACCGTTCTGCCTAATGCCAGCCTCAGAATAAAATACTTCAATCAGCGCGATGTGTTTGCCGATGATCCCTTCACCCCGGAAATCGAACCGAGCATTCCCTTCTCGCTGGGTGTCCTGATTCAGAATAACGGCCATGGCGCGGCGCGAAATGTCCGGATTACGTCGGCGCGACCAAAAATTATCGAGAATGAAAAAGGTCTGCTCATTGATTTTGAGATTATTGCGACCGAAGTCGCAGGCCAAAGTCTGTCGCCCTCGCTGACCGCGAATTTCGGAAACATCGAGCCAAATGAAGTGGCCGTCGGCCGATGGCTGATGCGTTCGTCCCTCCAGGGACTGTTTATTGATTACAAGGCTTCCTTCGAGCACCTGGACGGGCTGGGTGATCCGCGCCTTTCCTTGATCGACAGCGTCGAGATCCATGAGCTCAATCATCTTGTCCGCGCCGACAGCCCTTCGGATGACGGCAAGCCGGATTTCCTGGTGAACGACGTTCCGGACTTGCGCGACCTACCGGATACTCTGTACCTGAGCGATGGGCGCATCGAGCCGGTGGGATTGGTGCTGCAGGGCACGATCGATTCGCCGACGACGGCGGCCCACCTGGAAGTGAAACTGACGGCTCCCCTGCCGGCCGGTTGGGCCTATCTCCAGATTGCCGATCCCGCCAATGGGCAGTTCCGGCTGGCGCACGTCCGACGTCCGAATGGAAGCGAGGTTCGACTCGACGACAATGCCTGGGTAACCGACCGCACGTTCGTTGGGAATAGCCAGAGACCCGTTCGTGAAAATGTGTTCCACCTCCTCGACTTCAATAGTTCGGGGACTTATACGCTGGTTTATGAGGAACTTGCCGCCGCCGATCGCACACCGCCCACCAGTGCGGTGGAGGCATTGGCGTCGAATAGTTCAGCGCAGATCCCCATCCGCTGGTCGGGCAGTGACGGATCCGGGACCGGCATCGATTTGTTCGATATCTACGTCTCCATCAACGAAGGACCGTTCACCCCCTGGTTACAGAAAACCACTCTCGCGGGTGCCCTCTATGACGGAAAGCAAAGTGATCGTTATGCCTTCTATAGTGTCGCCACCGACCGCGCTGGTAATCGCGAGGCCCCGCATGCGACTCCGGATGCGCAAACCACCGTGAGCCTGGTCAACACCGTTCCCAAGCTGGTCGTTCCCGCCAGCCTGTCTGTCAATGAAGGCGATACCCTCGTCGCCACGAATTCGGCCACGGACTCCGACCTGCCGCCCAACACGTTGACCTACAGCATCGACCCGGGCGCTCCATCCGGAGTGATTATTGACCCGATCACCGGGGTACTGACCTGGGTCACGGGCGAAGGAAATGGACCCAGCACCCAGACAGTCACCGTTCGCGTCCGAGATAATGGCGTGCCGAGCCTGACTGCCACCGCCGCCATTCAAGTGATCGTCGACGAAGTTAATCAGGCCCCTCAACTCGATCCGATACCCGAAAGAAGGATCAATGAAGGAAGGCTGCTGACCGTCGTTGCTCACGCGAGTGACCCGGATATTCCGTCCAACCCGTTGACATTCCGTTTGGGATCCGGTGTGCCCGCCGGCGCCGCCATCACTTCCGGCGGCGTATTCACCTGGAGCCCCACCGCCCTGCAGGGACCCAGCACCAATGTCATCGACGTCATCGTCACCGATGCCGGCAAACCGAGCCTGACGGCGACTCAACTGCTAACGGTCGTGGTGCGGGACGCCCTCGGAGACTTCTCGCTGGGCATCGGCTCCACGCATGTTCTCGCCGGACAAAAGGGGGCCGTCCCAATTCAGCTCTCGCCGGGCGTTGACCTGACCCAGCTCAAGTTTACGTTTGTGATGTCCACGTCGGGCTTGGTGAACCTCTCACTAAGGCCGTTGGTTCCTGAGATTGCCTTGGCATCCCTGCATCCGACGGGACCCGGGCAGTTCCAGATTGAACTGACGACCGGTGCCGGCCTCGTCCTGCCGGGTGGGCAGGCGGCGGCTGAGTTGGAATTTGAGACCGACGGAGGCGTGGATTCAGCCATCGTGCCATTGCAACTCTCCCAGATCGAGGGCACTCGGACGAGCGGGACGCGATTGACCAAAGCCACCAGCCGCGATGGACGGGTCATCCTCATCGGAAAACAACCAGTCCTCGAATCCTTGTTGGAGCCGGCTCCCACGCTGGTGCTCTATGGCCACGTCGGAGCGAGTTATGAGATCGAGTACCAGACGAATCTCGACTCCCGGGGTCCGTGGACACGCCTAACCCGGGTTCCCCAGACCCATCTCTTCGAGACGATCGATCGGCTGCCAAAGGGATATCCGATCCTCTTTTTCCGGTCCCGGGAATTCGTCGCCAAGCCAGCGATCCTGGAAGCGAGGCGGGGGACGGGCACGGGTGCCTTGTTAATGCTCTATGGCGAACCCGGCGGCACGTACGAGTTGCAGTCCGCCAACCGTTTGTTGAACAACCCGGGCTGGTTGCCAGAATTTACCGTTTCGCTGACCAACTCATTTCTCCTCATCCAGGTGCCGAGATCCAACGAGTCTTTCCAGCTCTTCCGTACGCGCGTACGCTGAAACTATGAACTCAAGAAGGACACCCTCCGGTCCGTTTTCCAACCCGGAGGCAAATCCGCGGGCATTTACCTTGATCGAACTGCTCGTAGTCATCGCCATTATCGCCATCCTGGCCGGAATGCTGCTGCCGGCGTTAGCCAAGGCGAAGAGCCGGGCTCAGATTACTCACTGCATGAATAATCTGAAACAGATTGGAATAGGATGGACGATGTACCTCGGCGACAACAAAGACAAGTTTCCCCGTGCGGCGATGGTGAATGGGCAGGGACTCTGGTGGCTTTGGCCGCAGTTCATCGACTCGTACGTGAGCAGCGCATTGATAAAAACTCAGACGATTGGCACTTTGAGAAGCATGTACAGCTGCCCGGTTGATAAGGGAGACGTAAACTGGGGACCCTATTACAAGCGAATTGAGCTCGGGGCCACGAGCTACTATTTTAACGAACCGAGCTGGGCGGGAAGCGGCGGCAAGATCGTGGGACTGTTGGGTGCCGTGGCCACGCAAGTTAAACAACCAGCGCGCGTCGTCATGGTAGCCGATGGAGCCACCTGGGCACCCTTTTCCTGGCATGATGGCATTGCCAAGAGCGATGCTCGGAATGACGCAAAAAACAATGTCTGCTTTGTCGATGGTCATGTGCAGTACATTCCAATCTACTGGAATCGGGCGGCGGCGGCTCCCGCGTACGAACCCCCGCCAAAATATAGCTACCAGTGGAATCCTGAACCGTGATCCAACCACGGCGTTAATTGCCCTTTCCAAGGCCAGTTCGGCAGCCCACATTGAGTTGATTATGAAACCGTGGGTGCGATTTTTCCTTCCGGTGTGGTTCTTGCTCACCGCCGCGTTTGCCGGGTCGATGCCCTCCCCTGCCCCAGGCATTCCCGCTGCCATTCCCGCCACCGTTCCCGCTGCCACCGTCATGCGTCCTCCCCCGCCCGGCGTGACCGCCGCCGAGGCAGTGTCGCAACTGACTGGAATCGCCATCTCCCCATTACTCGGGGGGGGGGCCGTCGGTGCCTGGCGGTATTATCATGCCGCTCCGACCGCCCGCAGCGGATTGCCATGGTTCGCCCAACCGTGGTTTTGGATGCCGGCCCTCGCCCTGGTGGCACTTTGCTTTGCCAAGGATCTGTTGGGGCCGATGATTCCAAAGGTTCTCAAGAAACCAATCGACGTCGTTGAGTTGTTTGAGAACAAACTCAGCGGACTTGTCGCTACCGGAGCCATCATCCCGTTGCTGGCGGCCGTGGTCCAGGCCTTCGATTCCGAAGGCACGGCGCCCGCAGCTCTCGGACTGGCGGCTATTTCTCCCAGTGCGGCCGGCGGGGGAATGCTAGCCGTGTTCGGTGTGATTGCCTATGCGGCCGTCTGGGTGGTGGCCCACACCACCCAAGTGCTGATCCTCCTGAGTCCATTTAACACGCTTGATCTCGCACTGAAGGCGCTCCGCACTGCCGTACTCGCTTCCGTCGTGGCGACCGCGTTCGCGAACCCCTACGCCGGGGCGGCCTGGGCTGGTCTGGTCATTCTGACGGCCGCGTTTTTCTCCGGATGGGCATTTCGATTGCTTGTTTTCGGGCACGTGTTTGCTTGGGATTTGGTTTCGCTGCGTCATGGACGGTTCGTTCCCGCCGGGGCCGACTACCCAGCGTTCCTGGCCCGAAAGTGTGCCGGTCTTGCCCGCCGCTCCTTCGGACGGGTTTCTCGAGATCTCACCGGGCGCCTCGTGTTTCGGTATCGACCGTGGCTCGTTCTGCCCGAAAAATCCCTGCCGCTTCCGGTGGGTCGCTACGAAGTCGGGCAGGGTTTGTTATATCCATCGCTGCGCGTCGCCGGATTACTGGACAAGGGGGATTGGGCTTGGTTCCCGCCCCGATTCCGCGGACACGAAGCTGAACTTTCCCGAGCACTCCGGCTCGATGCCGTACGGCCGGTCGGATTGCGAGCGGCGTGGGGGTGGTTGAGGGACGCGTTTCGCGGTACGGTGATGCCCTCCGCGTAGGTTTGGGCATGATTTGATCCACTTCGCAATTGGCATTCGCGGCCCGCCGAGTGTCAATGGGGTCGCATTCCCATGGCTCTGCTCACCTTCCACGGCATCTCGAAACGGTTCCCCGGGGTCCAGGCTCTCGCTGACGTTAGCTTCGAGATCGCTGCCGGACGCTGCCACGCTTTGATGGGCGAAAATGGGGCAGGCAAGAGCACCCTGGGAAAAATCCTTGCCGGGGTGTACTCCGCCGATGCCGGCGAGTTACGACTGAACGGAGAATTGATCGCTCCGTCCAACCCGCTGGCCGCGCGGAAGCTGGGCATTGCCATGGTTCACCAGGAACTGGCTTTCTGCCCAAATCTTTCCATCGCGGAGAATCTTTGCCTCGGCAATCTTCCCCAACGCTTCGGTTGGGTCGACCGCCGACGCCTCCGCGACACGGCCATGGGCATGTTGCGCGAAATCGAGGCAGACTTTGACCCGGACCTACCTATTTCACGGCTTACCACCGGACAGGAACAACTGGTGCAAATCGCAGCGGCCGTCGGCACCGGTGCCCGCATCATCGTGATGGATGAACCGACCAGTTCGCTCTCCGTCGCTGAAAGTGACCATCTCTTCCGGCTCATTAGCCATCTTCGCACGGGCGGCATAACCCTCATCTACGTCTCCCATCGGATGGATGAAATTTTCCAGTTGTGCGACACGTTGACGGTCCTTCGAGATGGGAAGCACGTCGCGACGGAAGCCATCCGCGAGACAAACCCAGAGCGCGTAATCCACCAGATGATCGGCCGCGATGTTGAGCGCCACGAACCGGCTCATCTTGGGCGTCCCATCGGCGCGGAGGTTCTGCGCGTCGAAAATCTGTCCTCGCCCGGCAAATTCTCAGACATCTCGTTTCGCCTCCACGCAGGTGAGGTTCTCGGTTTCGCCGGCCTCATCGGCGCTGGTCGCAGCGAGGTCGCCCAGGCCCTTTTCGGCATCGATCCATCCGCCACCGGCCGGGTCTTCCTGCACGGAAGGGAAATGCCCCTCGGAAGCGTGAAGGCCGCTCTGGCGGGCGGAATGGGTCTCCTGCCCGAGGACCGGAAACGACTCGGTCTCGTCCTCAGTCTCAATTGTCGCGAGAACACCTCGCTCGCGTCGCTGAAGCGACTAGCCACCCTGGGTTTCATCCGGCGATCGGAAGAGGAAGCGCTGGCGCGACGGTATGCCGATCGGTTGCGCGTAAAAGCGAGCTCACTGGAGGCAACGGTCGCGGGGTTGAGCGGGGGTAATCAGCAAAAGATCGCCCTGGCCAAATGGCTCGCCCGGGAATGTGACATCTTGATTGTCGACGAGCCCACCCGTGGGGTGGATGTCGGAGCCAAGGCCGAGATCCATAAATTGCTCGACGAATTGGCGTCGCAAGGGCTTGCCCTGCTCGTCATCTCGAGCGAACTGCCGGAAGTCATGAACATCAGTCGTCGCATCATGGTGCTGCGCCAGGGGCGTACGGCGGGTGAATTGACTCGCGACCAGTTTTCACAAGCGGCCTTGATGCGCCTTATGGCCGGCGTTGAGTCACAATCGGGTCCTGTGGTGACGCCAGAATCACGGTGAATCGCCCTGCCGATGCGACATCCTTATTTTGTGAATCGACGCTCGCCTCCGGTTTTCCGGACCGGCGGCGGTGTTATTGCATTCACGCTGATTGAATTGCTGGTCGTGATCGCCGTCATTGCGATCCTGGCGGGCATGTTGCTGCCAGCCCTCGCCCGGGCACGCGAGCGGGCCCGATCGGTCCAGTGCCTGAACAATGTGCGGCAACTTGCCCTCGCGTCCCTCACGTACGCCCATGACACGGGCAATATACTTCCTCTCGATTCCCCGCTCCAGAAGGGGGTGACCTGGGGAGCCCTGCTGGCGACCAATGCCCGTCTCCGTCCGTTCGATGTGTTTGTGTGCCCCTCGTACAGCCCGTTTCGTTTTACGAACTGGATCAAAATCTATGGCATCCGGCTCGATCCACCCGTGAACTACACCCGGGGGCCTCTTCGCGAGGGCCTTAAACTGGATGCGGTCGAGGATCCAGGAAATTACCTGCACGTCGCCGACACCACCAGCCGAGGCCGACAAGGGATTGGCAGTGAACAGTTCTATTTTTTCCGCGCTGCGTCCGAAAAGGAGGTTCATGTCCGACACGGCCGCTCGGCCAATGGTCTTTTCCTGGACGGACACGTCGAGGCGTGCGGCCGAACCCGTCTCGAAGCCTTGGGGATTTCCGGGCTGTTCGATCGCGACGAAGTGCCGGGCTATTTTTAGTCGCGGGCCGAAGCGGGAGCCAGGGCTGCTTCCGAAGGCGGTGCAACCAATCGCACCCGAAAGAAAGCGGCACCCTCGCAACACGATTCGACCCGCGATTCCAACGCCGCCACAGGCGGACTCGCTTGATGGTAGGGGCCCTCGAGTCGGGCCGCCCGATCCACCACATAGCAGTGGGCCGGACGAACAGTTTCCGCCAGATCATCCCGCACCTCCGCCAACGGACCGTCCCAGCGGATCGTTACTCCGTGCGAATCAGGTCGCACCTCTCGAATCCGGGGATGGGGGTGAAAACCGATCACACCCCGAACGGGCAAATTCAATTCTCCCTCCGGAGTCCAGTTCACATCCACCCACTCGCTGAATTGCAAATCACCACTCGCCCAACTCGTCCGGAACCGTGCGAATTGTTGCCCAGCCTCCGTGACGAGATATCCGTAAATCAGCATGCCGTGGATCTCGGGATTCAGTCCCGGAATGCCGTCGATCGTCCGGGAAAATTCAGAATGATTCTGCAAGAACACCAGCACCGGATAACCGCCGTCTATTTCCGCACGTAGATCGGCAAACGAAAAACCCTGTCCAATTTGTGTCGAAGGATGAAAATCGGCGAGCTGGGAAAATGCGTCCGCCGCATAACCCCGATAATGCGAAAATTCCCGCAGGCCCGATTGGATGTCGGGAACGGGACCCGAAGGTAAGGCCGGGGGAGAAAAATTAACCCACCGAACCCCGGTCGGTTCAAAAAAATTGAAGGAGAATCCGTCCACATTTCCAGCGCATTCGTTGTTGAGATTGGTCCATTTACGCTGATTCAACCCGATAAAATCGCCAATGCAGTCCGGCGGATGCTCCTTCCGTCCAGCCGTCGCATAGGGATCCTCCGCCGTGCTTTGATAGGCCACGTAGTAGTCGTCCAAATGACCTGGACGGTCCGCCGGACGCCCATCACGACCGGCCTCCGACACCCACAGTGACGTAATCGATTGATGGCTCCCAATGGTATCGAGTGGTGCCATCCCGCCCTCGGTCAAGCCGGTGTAATAATCCGGTAACCCATGCCGATCCCAAAATCCCATCAAATTGCCACTGGCAGTCCCAAAACAACCGTAGAACCACGCGTAGTCCGGAACTCCCGTCAGGAACACGTTTTCCGACGCCCCAGTCCGCACCGTCCCAGTCACGAGGAGCAGGACACTCCAGAACAAGCTCCACCCCCGGGCTACCGGGCGACGAGCGGACTGCAAATCAAAATCAAATGACGAAGCCACGCTTCCAACATTCCCCACACCACCCCGTCCGTCCAATCACAACCGTAGATTGGCTCGAACCAAATACAGTCCAGGCGGTCAGCGGGTGCCGCCCCGTCGCGGGCCAGGACACCTGCCAGGTGCCCTGCCATTGATGCTGCCGAAGCGCGTACCTTCCGCACCGTGAATCCCGAAGTTGTTGGAAGAAGGTAGCGGACGCCGCGCTGCGGCGTCCCAGCGCCGTTCAGGCGCGGCACGAACCGCACTGCGGCCCCGTCTCGCCCGCTGTACGCGGGCAGGGTTGTCGCAGCGCGACAACCTCTACCAACACCTTCGGGATGCACCGCCTTCCGCACCGGGTGATGAAATTGGGCTGCCTTCCCGCGGCTCTGTCTGGTTGGATGCCCCCATGAAGAAGCCGTTGGTGGGAATCATCATGGGCAGTCAGTCGGATTGGGAAACCCTTCAGGCCGCCGCCGAACAACTCCGTGCGCTGGGGGTGCCCTTCGAAACCAGCGTCGTGAGCGCCCATCGGACACCCGACCTTTTGTTTGAGTACGCTGCCAGTGCCGCGGACCGGGGCCTTGAGGTCATTATCGCGGGTGCCGGCGGCGCCGCCCACCTGCCCGGAATGTGCGCCAGCAAAACGTCGCTCCCGGTCTTGGGGGTACCCATACAATCGAAAGCTCTCAATGGCCTCGATTCGCTCTTGAGCATCGTCCAGATGCCCGCCGGCGTTCCCGTTGGAACGATGGCCATCGGCCAATCCGGCGCCATCAACGCCGCTCTCCTGGCCGCCGCAATCCTTGGAAATAAGTACCCGGAATTTCGGGAGGCATACGAGGCATTCCGAGCGCAGCAAACCGCCCACGTCCTTGCGAACCGTCAGCCCGGAAAGACTTAGATGAATGGCCGAACCCGACCGACTGAGGTCTCCCTTGTCCCGCTCCAGCAGCTTCTGATCCCGACCCTCGCCGCCCTCTGGTGGGGTTGCTCGGTGTAGGTGAAGAGTTGGGAAAGGCGGGTCTCACGCGAAGACGCGAAGGCGCGAAGGGTTTCGGAAGAGGAAGTTTCACGCGGAGCCGCGGAGGCGCGGAGAGGATCTGATGCAGAACCCTTTTCTAAATCTTTTTCTTCTTCGCGGCTTCGCGGCTTCGCGTGAGCTTCTTCCCGTATTCCATCAGAATTCTTCGTTTCTCCTCCGCGTCTCCGCGTGAGCCTCTTCCAATTTCCGTGAAAGGTGGGCTTGGAGGGACTCGTAGCGGTAGAGGTTGTTGATGTCGTAGGTGGCGCGGTTTTTGGCAAGGCCTTCGTCCTTAGCGAAGACGCGGTAGGGCTTGCCGTTGCCGTCCTTGCCCATGCGCTGGTTGAGCGTGGCGATGAGATAGACTTGCAATTCTTTGAAACTGTTCCCGCACCCCACATTCACGATTCACTTCATCACTAATGACATGCCACGTTTGTCGGTGGATATTGAAAACACGAATGAAAACACCCATTTTTCCGGCTCGACCGGGCATTAGCCCCCCATGATCCCGACCCTCGCCGCCCTCGGTATCGCCGTCCTGCTGCTGGCAGGAAAGGCGCTCGCCGGGTCCGATGCGACGACAGAACCTAACTTCGAGGGCGCCGCCCGTCAGGCCGCCTCCTTGACGCTGATGCCCGGGTTGAATCTCGACGTCTGGGCGGTCGACCCACAATTCGAGAATCCGGTGGCCTTCAGTTTTGATAATTTCGGACGGTGCTACATCGCCGAAACCCATCGCTTCAATCAGGCCGTGATGGACATTACGAAGTTTTCCCGCTGGCTCACCCAGGACCTCCAATTCCGTCGGACGGCCGACCGACAGGCCTTCCTCGAGGGTGCGTTCGCCGCCGAACCGGCCATCCTGACAAATCGTTCGGAAATCGTCCGGATGCTGGAAGACCGGAATGCACGCGGACGGGCCGATTACAGCGAGATTTTCGCGGACGGGTTCAATACGCCGCTCGATGGCATCGCTGCCGGTGTGCTCGCCGAGGGAACGAACGTCTGGTTCGCGAACATCCCCAATCTTTGGAAACTGGGAACCGTGCCCGGAGCCCGCACCCGCATCGCGGTCGCGACGGGATTTGGGGTCCACATCGGAGTCACGGGCCATGATCTTCACGGTCTGATTCTCGGCCCGGACGGTCGCCTTTACTTCTCATCCGGCGACCGCGGATTCTGCGTAACCAATCAGGAGGGGCGCGTCCTGAATCATCCCGATACAGGGGGTGTCTTGCGCTGCGATCTCGACGGGTCAAGTCTCGAGGTTTTCTGCACGGGTCTGCGCAATCCCCAGGAATTGACCTTCGACGACCTGGGCAACCTGTGGACCGTGGACAATGACACGGCCGGTGCCGATCCCTGCCGTGTCTTGCATTTGATGTACCACGGCGACTACGGGTGGCGCACGAGCTACCAACATATGGAGGGATTCGGGCCTTGGGTGCAGGAGGAACTTTGGAAAGGAGGCCGCGACGGTATCCTGCCACCGGCAGGCACTGTGAGCCAGGGTCCCAGTGGATTGACTTACTACCCCGGAACCGGCTTTGAGAGCCGGTTCGACGGACGGTTTCTTCACTGCGATTTCCCGGGTGGCGTGTGGGCTTTTTCCGTGAAACCTGAGGGCGCCAGTTATGTTGTCGCAGAGAAAGAAAAGGTGCTGTGGGGTGCATGGCCGACGGATGTTGATTTTGGACCCGACGGCGCCTTGTACATCCTCGATTGGATCGCGGGTTGGGAAATGCCCAAGCGGGGACGAATCTATCGACTTACGGAAACGTCCCGAGAAAGCAACTCTCCCAGCCTCAGCCGCGAGGTCTGGCAGTTGTTGAGATCGGACATGAGCGAGCAAACCGCTGCGGGATTGCTGACGTTGCTACCCCATCGCGATCGTCGTGTCCGCCATGCTGCCCAATTCGAGCTCGTCCGCCGCGGGACCGATTCTTTCCGCGGACTCCGCGATACCGCCCTCATTTCCAGAAACCGATTCGCACGGTTGCACGCCCTGTGGGCAATCGAACAGCTATGCCGGGCCGCGTCGCCCACGGATCCGATTGGGTGGGCGGATCGTCTGATTGATCTCGGGCCCCTGATCGACGATTCCGACGACGAAGTGCGGGGTCAGACGGCCAAGGTCCTCGCGGAATCCAACCTGCAAAACTTCCGCCCGTTACTAGCGGAACTGCTCGCTGACACCTCAGCGCGGGTCCGATTTCTCGCCACGACGGGAGCCGCCGCCGCTGGCCATCGCCCCGGACTTTGGCATCCAAACCGCTCGATGAGAGCCACCCGCAACAGCCTTGATGCGACCGTGGACCCGCTGCCAAAAGGACTTGGCACCCGCAGCTTCGCAACGTCTTCGGTACCCGCGATACCGATGACAGCGTTTGCCGCCGCACTGCGGAAATCGGATCGCAACGATCCATTCCTTGAGCAGGCGATCATTTGCTTGCTCGCGTCAGACAATGCGTCGGCGGTCGCTGATTCCCTGGCCTGGTGCGACCGGTTTGCCCAGGACGAGTCACCCCGGGTGCGTCGAGTAGGACTGCTGGCACTTCGTCGCCTGGGGGCCCTGCAACTGACCAACTTCCTTTCGGATCCCGAACCGGAGCTGGTCCTCGAAGCCGGTCGCGCCATCCACGATGTGCCGATTCCCGGCGCCATGGGTGCCCTCGCCAACCTCGTCCTGCGAATCGATTGTCCCGAAGGCCTGTTGTCCCGGGCACTGGACGCCTGCTACCGGGTCGGCTCGGATAAGCACGCCAAAATGCTGGCGCTTTTCGCACAACGGACGGATGCGCCGGAAAAACAACGCGCGCTCGCAATCGAACTGCTCGGCCATTGGCGCCTACCCAAATCGGAAACCTCAGATCGGTTGCCTGGGGAATCGCGGGATCCGCGAGCCTACCCAGGCCAATTGGAGGCAAATCCCGAGACCTTCGATCGTGTCATCGGTTTGTTTAGACCCGTCGCCGCAAGTCCTTCGGACGGCGACAGTGCGCGCCGATCGACTCGAAATGAACAACCGGCCCGACGCGCACTGCTCGCGGCAGGCGCCACCTTGATGGAATCCGCCTCCGAATCGATTCAGCTTGCTGTCATCGAATCCACCTGCCGGTTGCGGGCGAAGGAAGCGTCCACCGGGCTCTTTACTCGGCTGTCCTCAACCAACACTCCTGCATCCGTGCAGGCCGCAATCATCGGAGCCCTCGCCTATCTCAATGCGTCCCAAGCTCCCGCTGCGGTGCGATTCGCCCTCGGCCAAACGAATCCAATCGTCCGCTCCGCAGCGCTGCCGCATTTGCACCAACTGGAACGGGACGAGGCCGGCACAATCCTTGCCGCACTCACAGCACCAGAAATTCGACGCTCGACGGAAAAACAAAACATCGGACCGGACCTCTCGATTCGCACGGCACAGGCCGCGTATCGCGCTCTGGCAACACTCTCTACTCCCGACGCGGACCGATTATTGGAATCGGCTGCCGAGGACCTGATCGACGGTAAATTGCACCCCCATCTGGCCGCCGACGTCCTGACCGCGGTCCGGATCCGCGCGGGTACGTATCCTGACCTCAAGATCACCGTCGCTCGTTGGGAGGCATCCCTGCCCGCACGGGATCGGTTGGCGACGTGGCGACCCGCCTTGGCAGGGGGCGATGTCACCGCCGGAAAACGGATTTTCCACGATCGGGCGGACGTACAATGCCTGCGTTGTCACTCGATTGCTGGAGATGGCGGCACGGTGGGGCCAAAACTCGACGGCATCGGCAAACAGCGAACACGCGAAGAACTCCTCGAAAGCATTATCTTTCCGACAGCTAGGTTTTCGCCGGGATACGAACCGCTTGCCGGATCGCCCTCTGCCATGCCGGAGGGTTACGCCGACATTTTAAGCCTGAATGAGCTTCGGGACCTACTTGAGTACCTGTCCCAACTTTAGCTGCAACCGAGCGAGTTTGAGCGTCTGATTCGATAGGCAACGAGCCGGCAGCGCTAAATTCAAGGACCACCGACTCAATCGACCTGCGAATCCAATTCTTCTGATTCGTTGCATCGGAGGGCTTGAGTAGGCTCGGGAGCATCCTTGGGATTCGCTGCACGCAAATCGCTTGTGGATCCAATTTCATCCAGCATCAATCCGCGCGGCAGCTTAGGATCGATCTCGGTGAGGAGGGGCTTAACCCCTTTAACAAATTCAAGTGGTCGGAAGCTCCACGATGAACGTTGCCCCGCGTCCAAGCTCACTTTCGCACCACACCTTGCCATTCATCGCTTCCACCATTTTCTTGACGATGGAAAGGCCCAGTCCGGTGGAATTCTCCCCACCGGTGGGCTTGGCGCTCAAACGGGCGAATTTGCCAAAGAGCTTCTTTTGATCTTCCGCGCTCAAGCCGGGGCCTTCATCCTCCACTTCGCAGCGCACCCTGTCCGATTCCCGTTTCAATCTCACCCGGATATTTTTCCCGGCCGGGGAATACTTCACGGCGTTGGAAACCAGGTTCTCCAGAACCTGCAAGGTGACACTCGGATCCAGCCGGACCATGACGGGAGCTGCTTCGCTTTCGAGATGAATTGTCTGCTGCTTCAACGTCGCTCGGGGCCGCTGCGTTTCGATGACCGAATGCAAGACCGGAGCTAGATCTGTCAGCACCGGATTTAGCTGCATTTCTCCCCGCTCAATGCGGTTCGCATCGAGAAGATTTTGCACCATCTCCATCATCCGCCTGGTCGTGACCCCGATGCGATCGCCGCACTCCTCAAGCTCTTTGAAACAAAGCTCCGGGTCTTGTGCCTCTTTCCGCCGTAATGATTGCGCGTCCTCCACGATCATTTCGGAAAAACCTTTGATGGCCGAGAGCGGGTTCCTCAAGTCGTGCGCGGCGATGCCCATGAACTCGTTCTTCTCGTCGTTCATCTCCCGTAAGCGTTCTCGGGCGTGGCGCAGTTCCAGGTGCGTCCGCACGCGCGCCAACAACTCGGGAGCATTAAAGGGCTTGGTGATGTAGTCCACGGCTCCGACCTCGAAGCCCTTGACCAGATGTTCCATCTCATTGCTGGCGGTGAGGAAAATAATGGGAATGCTCCGGACGGTTGCGTCGGCCTTGAACCGGCGGCACACCTCCAACCCATCCATCTCCGGCATCATGAGATCGAGCAGGATCAGGTCGGGCACCTCCGCCCGCACACTCTCGATTGCATCGGCACCGCTCGTGGCTCCCATCACCTCGTAGCCCTCGTTCCGCAACATGGTCCCGACCACCTGCAGATTCTTGGGGATGTCATCCACAACGAGCACGCGCGAACGGGTGGGTGAAAGAATTGCGTTCATGCCAATGAGGCGACGATCTCCGGAAAGCGCTGCAAGGTTTGCGGCAGCTTGCTGAAATCGAACTCCTGGGCTTGTTGTTCAAGCATTTCGCCGTAGGAGCGCAAGGGGGGCCAGTGCCCTTCCTCAGCCCAGCGGCAAAGCCGTTGCGCAAAGGCTTCGATCTCACCCACAGACTTGGTCTTGCACAGTCGCGGCCAGACGGTTTGCTCCTGTTCGCGAAGCGCCGCCATCAGTTCAGGACGCCGCGCCACGGCTTCCGCCGGCGCCGGGGTGGAGGCTCCAACTGCGGGCGCAGCCGCCCTCTCGGCGACAGTCTGCCTATCCGGCGCCGCCGCCGGTTTGAGGAACTTGCGCAACTCCGCGATGAGTTCGGCGCGGTTGAACGGTTTGCGGATGAAGCCATCGCAGATTTTCCGCGCTTTCACTTCTTCCTCACGGAAAGACGACGCCGTCACGGCGATCACCGGGATATGCTTCAAGGCCGCATTCGCTTTCAACCGCTTCGTCGCCTCGTGCCCGTCCAGCTCCGGCATCCGCATGTCCATCAGGATCACGTCGGGGCGGTGCATCTCCGCTTGTTCCAGTGCTTCCAAACCGTTTGTTACCAGGAAAAGTTTGTGCCCGGTGCCTTCGAAGTAACCCGTGAGCAGGGCGCGGTTCAACGCCACATCGTCCGCCGCCAGAATTGTGGCCGGCGCGAACTGGCTGAAATTGCCATCGCCGCCAGTCGCGACAGCGTCGGACTCGGCCAGCTCAGTGATGGCGATGTTGGGGAAAATGAACTTGAACGCACTCCCCTGCCCCGGCTCGCTCCGCACCGTGACGGTGCCGTGCATCATCTCGGTGAGTCGCTTGGTGATGGTGAGGCCCAGGCCCGTGCCACCAAACTTGCGCGTGCTCTGACCCGCCACCTGCGAGAACGCGCCGAAGATGTGGTCCTGCTGCGCCTTCGGAATCCCGATGCCCGTGTCCGAAACTTCGAGGATGAGATTGATGCGCGTTTCGTCGGGCTCGGTTTCGGGGAGAGCGCTTGCTATTTGGACTTCGGCGGCAGAACGAAGTGGTGACGCCGCTTTGGATTCCTCGCGATCTCGATGAGCCTGCGAGCCACCCGTGCTTCTCGGCTCAGCCAAAGCGGGGTCGCCGCTCGCCGACTCGCTCTGCCCCCGCACTCCATACTCCGCCCACGCCCTTATTGTCACATGCCCCTTCTCCGTGAATTTCAGCGCGTTGCCGACGACGTTGAACAACACCTGACGCAAGCGCACTTCATCCAGCATCAATCCGCGCGGCAATTTGGGATCGATCTCGGCGAGCAGCTTGACCCCTTTCTCGGCCGATTTGATCGAAAATAGTTTTTGGATCTCGTCCACCAAGCGCGCCACCGACACCGGCTCGTATTGCAACTCCAGCTTGCCGGCTTCGATCTTGGACAAGTCCAGGATGTCGTTGATGAGCGTGAGCAACGTGCGTCCGCTGGACGTGATCGCATCGAGATAATTGCGGTCCTTCGACGCGGCCATTTGCGTGCGGAGTAATTCCGAGAAGCCGAGGATCGCGTTCATCGGCGTGCGAATCTCGTGCGACATGTTTGCGAGGAACTCGCTCTTGGCGGCATTGGCAGCCTCGGCTTGTTCGCGCGCGGACTCGGCCTGCTCGCGCGCGGATTCAGCCTGGGCTCGCGCGGATTCGGCAGCTTCCTTCGCGGCCTCGGCGACTTGATTTGCGGCAGCGAGTTGGGACGCCTTGGCCTCCACGGCCGCTTTGGCTGCCTCCAATTGAGCATTCTTGGCTTCCATCTCTGCCCTGGCCTTTTCCGCTGCCTCGCGCGCGTCGTGTTCCTCCTGCATCAGCCGTTCCCGCAACTCTTCCGCTTCGCGTTTCCGGCGCACCACCAAGGTCAGCGCCACGAACGCCCAGCCGACCAGGCCCACCGCGCCGGCTCCAGCGGGGGCGATGACCCAGGCATTGGCATACCACGGCGTGAAGACGGTGAGATGCGCCAGGGCCGGCGGCGAATAATTCAGATCGCGATCGATGCTCTGGACGAGGAAGGTGTAGTCGCCCGGCGCCGTGGTGTTCCAATCGTACCGGCCTCGCAGCGTGGCCGGCTCCCAGCCTTTCGTCTCTTTGGGTGGCGGATTTTCAAGGCGTCCGGGGAAAATGCCGTAGCGGTAGAGTCGCTTGTTGGGGGCGGTGCGAAAGTCAATGGCTTTGAACTCAAACGCCGCGTGCCGGCCGGTGGCCAAAGATGGCAGCGACTCGCCGGCTCGCTGCTCTCCATCCGTCTGCACGGTCAGCCGCGGCTTGAACGTGCCTCCCTTGGCGGGCCGGTAGCGCGTGATCCCGTTCGCGGTGCCGATCCATGCCGCTCCCTGTCGATCCAGAACCAGTTGGCTGGCATTCCTGTCGATCAGCCCGTCCTCCTTGTCCAGACGGCTCCAGAGCACGTAATCGTAGCGATACACCCCCGAATCCGTGGCGAACCACAGCACGTCGTCGGAACCCCGGACAATCCTCCGGACACCACCTGTGGGCACGGCCTGATCCGACGCCGTTTCCACCCGGGTGAACTTTCCGGTCGCCCGGTCAAAGCGCGCCAGTCCGTTGTCCGTCCCCACGTAGAGCTGGCCGTCCGCCCCATCCTGCAGGCAATTCACCAAGTCAGAAGGAAGTCCGCCCTCCGTCTTTGCCTCGGTGTAGTAATCGACCGTGTGGCCTCCGTTGGAATCGAACCGTATGCGGGACACTCCTCTCACCGGAGCGGGCGCGTTCGCAAAAACCCAGATCGCGCCCGTGACATCTTCATAAAGATGATTGGCTGTATTCGGAAGATCCTCGATGCGGGTGACGACCGGGTCGGGTTTCTCCACTTGATCGAAGGGAAGCCACCACAACCCCTCAGTCCATTTGGCAACCCAGAACCTGCCTTTCGTATCGATGAGCAGGTCGGTCTGGACGAAGGATCGGAGCTTGTCAACCTGCATGGCAGGCGGCGACCGGAAAGCCGGTTCACCGCGCTGGTCCGCCGACGGATCATAGTGCTGAACTCCGTGCCCGCCAGAACCGCCCACCCACAAGCGGCCCTGGCGATCCGGCGCCACCGCCCACAACGGGTCAGGCTTGAGACCGTCCGCCGCGGTCATTCGCCGGAAGGGGCTTTTCGTGGAACTGATCTTTTCCGGATCGAGCCACGCCAGATAGCGTTGCGCGGGATTGTCCCCTCTCGCGCGAACGAACCAGATCGCGCCGTCCGTGGTCCGGTGAATCTCGTTCACCTGATTGTGCGGCAGACCGTCGGCCGTCGAAAAATCAGAAAAGGTCGCTTCCTCGTAGCGATAGAGCCCGCCGCTGGTCGCGCACCAAAGGGCGCCATCTGGTCCCTCGATGATCTTCCAAACGATTCCTGTCGGGCTGTCCGACTCTCCTCCGAGCACGGCAATGGTGCGGCTGCGGAGATCGAAGTGAATCAGTGGGCCGCCAAATCCCCCAAACCAAATATCCCCGTGGCGGCCAGCATGAATGGCGACCACGATACTGGGCGGTGCGATTTCGTGCCTCAGCAGACTCGTGATACGACCGTCCTTGATGCGCGATACCAAACCCGCCTTTGAATCATTCCCGTCCTGCATCCAGAGGGCGCCATCCGGCGCGAGGTGCAGCGCATCGTGAATGCCGGATTGCAGGCCCTCACTCTTCCCAACCCTCGTCACGTTTGTCCCTTCGACACGGTTCAATCCCAGCCCCTCCGTGACCGTCCAGACAACGCCCGCCGGATCGACCGCGAGGGCGCTGCTCTTGGACGCTCCCCCAGTTTGATTGAGCCGGTCGATGCCGGGCACCGACTCGAAACGCCCGGACGAGTAGCGAGACAAGCCTTCGCGAGTTCGGATCCAAAGCGTGCCATCCGGCCCCTGGGCGACGCCAAACACTCGGCCGGCCGCCAGTCCGTTCGTGCCGGTGGGATAGCTGTGGATGACACGGCCGCGCACCGGATCAATTTGCGACACGCCCTTCTCAGTGCCGCACCAGAGCGTTCCGTCCCTGGCCAGGAGCAGGGAGTAAACGGAATTGTCCAAAAGCCCGTTCTCCCTGGAAATGCGGGTGAAATCCCGGCCATCGAAACTGGCCAACCCGCCCGCCGTGGCCAGCCACAGCATCCCGTCGGGCGCGAACTGGAGGTCAAAAACCTGGCTGCCCGGCAGGCCGTTGGCGGTCGTGAATTGCCGCCACTTTCCTTTGCGGAACGGCGGAATCTGGAAATCCGCTGTCAGGCTCGCGCCCGGATTCACCGTGAGCGTTTCCGGATGATAGAGGTGCCGGTCCGGCAGGTGGATCCGGACCTTCAGCTTGCTGGGGCGAACATGGGTGAACTCGTATTGCCCAGAGGCGTCAGTCCAAATCGTCCCGCGCAGGCCGGGCGTGGAGAGACTCTCGACTTCCCCTGTAGCGGCATTTCCTGGGACCGCCGGCATCCCTGCCGGCGTGTTGCCGGTGGGCGTTCTCGCCGGCGAGGACGCCGGCGCTCCCAGGGGTTCCGGCGCGTCGGCATCCAGAAGCTGGACCACCACATTGCGGATTCCGGTGTTGTCGAACGCCCGCACGCGACCGCGAATCGTGGCCCCCAGGGCGAGCGTCAAGTTGAGCTCGGATTTTCCGGTCCCGGATTTCTGATCAAGCAGCCAGACGCTCTGGTCGCCCGAGGTGACACGGAGATCGACGGATGCCACCGCCGGAACGCGGCCGGCCACTGCAAACCGCCCGTTCCCGTCCGTGGTCCCTGTTGCCTCTTCGTTCATCCCGGACAGAACCGTCACCGCCGCATTGGTCATGAGCTTCCCAGCGGAGTCGCGCACCGTTCCGGCGAATGGCATGATGACGTCGCCTCCGCCCTGAGTTCTGCGGGAGGCGAACACGACGTGAGCATTGCCCATCAGGCGTCCGTGATGCGCCGCCGGCGTGGCATCCTTCACGACGCCATTCTCCACGTTCTCGAAGTTCCACAAGCCCGCCAGACCCGGTTCCGAGCCGGTCAAGGACTGGTTCATGTTGGCGCGGATTTGCTCCGCAGTGCGGGCTACCTTCCAGACGCGGAATTCATCAATCTGCCCGTTGAACAGTGGGCCAACACCATCATCCCAGTTCAATCGACCAATCCAATGCCCCCCGCTTTGAGTGGCTGAAAAACTTCGGGTGGAACTATTGATCCCGATCAACCTGCCGTCCAGATAAAGGCGCATTCCTTCCTTGCCGGTGACGGCTGCGACATGGTGCCAGGCATTCAGCATAATGGCGCCCGGGACACTCACGCCCTCCAGCGTGTCCTTAAAGACAAGAAAGAGAAGAGCCGAGTTGTCGAGGTGGCTGTGTCCGATCGCAAGATCGTTAATACGCGCGCCGTAGCTATAGAAACGTGAAGCGTCCAACGAGCGAAAGTTGACCCACGCCTCGATGGTGGCATCCGTCAGCTCATCGAAAATGCCAGCCGGCAACTCGACGTAGCTGTTCTTGCCGTCGAGTTCGAGGACGTGCTCAGGCTTCGGCAGTTCTGCGGGCACGGACCTGGCGTTGCCGTTCAGCGCCGCGTTGGCGGCGGCATTGGCGGCGTTGCGACCGGGGTTGGCCGGATCGTCGAAATTCAGCAGCGCGATCAGCCCCGGCTCCTTGCCGGAAAGGCGGGTGTGCATGTTGGCCAGAATCTGTTCCGTCGTGCGTTCGCCCTCCCAAACGCGCACCTCGTCCATCCTTCCGTGAAAATCGCGATCACCGCTGTTCTGTGTCCATGAGGATCGCCCGAGCAGGTTCCGATTCACGAACTGTCCGGCGACGCCTGTCGTCCTCGCCACGAGCAAGGACAACGGGACGCCGTCCACAAAGAGCTTGAGCGTGTTCGAACCGCACACCGCGGCAATGTGCATCCATTCCCCGGCTCTCAAGAAGTCTTGCACCTCCAAGCTGGCGCCAAAGTCACTCGCGGCTCCCTCCAGCCGAAGTGTCGAGGTCAGGAAGCGATTCTGAACATCATATTGGCGACCTCCCACCGCGAAGTCGAAGAAGCGCGAGCAATTTAGGAAGCTCTCCCACTTCATCCACCCCTCGACGGTGACGACGGAGTAATTTGTAAAAGCCGAGGCTGGCAGCTCGACGTAGTTGCCGTCCTTGCCGTCGAGATCGAGCACGCGATTGGGCGCGGCGGGCTGGGCGTGGAGGGCTGTGAATTCCAGGAGGCAAAGGAAGAGGAAGGCGAGAAAGTGGGTGAGTGGAATTGTGTGGAACCGGGCAATTCGTTTCAGGATGTTTTCGATCCCGTTGTAAAACTGCACTAAAAAGCCGGCGGCAGCAGTCCTCTCCCTCACCGTGGGGGTGCGGCCCTGGACGTCTTTGCGAAGCGCCAGCAGCTCTTGGACGGCGGTCTCCATGTTTTCCAGTTCTATGCCGACCTCCTGTTCGAGTTCCGTCCAGGTCATAGCAGCCTTCGCCCCCGGGCTTCAATGTAGCGCGTGAAACGGGTCGAGGGTGTCAAAGGCACGAGATCCAGGGGGGTCGAAATCCTTTCCTCAATCAACGCCGCGAGTTCGTAGAGCTTCCAGCCCTGTACACCGTCGCATGCCAGGTCGAGGTCGCGGGCGCGATTGGGGAGTTTCCATGGCGCTGCCAAAGAGTATCAGCCGTGTCGCTCCGAACTCCTTTGCCAGAGCGACAGCCTGGTCCAAGCGTGATTGCAAGGCGGTCATGCTTGAATGAGGGGATACTCGAAATCCGCCAGCGGTTCCATGTTTTTTAGCTCCGATCGGTGCGGTGTTCGCCTTCCGACGAAGCCGTGCGGTTGTTTTATGAATTTTATACCCAAATGATCGTGGGAGGCAAAGGGTGGCCAGGGCGTGACGCCAGCTTTGGGAGTGCGTCGGTGCTTTCCTTGCGATACCCGCAACTTGGAGAGTCTGCTTCGCCGAATCCCAACGGGGTTACGACGGGCTCGCGCTTCGTCGTGCCGCAACCCCGTTGGGGTTGGGCTGGATGGCGGAGTCTTCCCAGGGTAGGCGCGTTGCGCCAACCCTGGGCTGGAGGACGGAATCCCGTTGGGATTCGCAGATTTTCGCGCCACGCTTGTGAGTAATGGAAAAAAAGGGACAGGTTCAATGTCGCGTATTCAATTCGCACCTGTCGAGCCACCCCCCCTAAATTCAGACACACACTCCGCAATGCCTGGAACCACTGTTCACGATCCCGGACTTGACCCCTTTCACTCTCTATCACTCAAGGAGCGGGCATTGCATTCGTCGGGCCACTGGGCGCGGCGGACTCGCTGGCAGGATGAATCACACTCTGCTGCTTCCACATCATCTTGAAAAGCCAGAATCGATTGATGTCAAAAAAGGTGACGTACGCCATGAATGAAATGAGAAGAATCGCAAACCCCGTGGTGGCATATTCCTGAAAGCGGAGGCTGACACGACGGCGGGTCAAGAGTTCGTAAAGCGACATCATGATATGGCCGCCATCCAGCACCGGAAGTGGGAGGAGATTGAGGATCGCCAGATTGATGTTGAGCATCACCATGAACTTCAGGGCGAGGCGAAAATCGGTTCGCACGTCCACCGCAAGCTTGCCGAGGATTCCCACCGGCCCGCTCATGTCCTTGGCTCCCACGCCCGTTTCCTTATGATGCCACAGTGCCAGGAACGTCTTGCTCATCATGTGCAGGACCTCGTCGATCTGTTCGAATGGTGTCGGCCCGGGCCGTTGAATCTCGTAGTGACCGCCCGCAAAGGCGATACCGATGCGCCCCCGCTTCAGCGCCGGGTCGTAGATGGGGGTCACGGTATTGGTGATCCGCACGGAATCCCGTTCACTGATCAATTCGCAGGAACGCCCCTGCCCTTTCGAAACCAATTCAACGAGATGCTCCTGGTTGAGAACAAATACGCCATCAAACGACAAGAGTTTGTCACCGGGTTTCAGTCCGATCTTTCCCGCGGGCTTGTCCGCCTCGACGAGTCCGACCACGGGTCGTTCGAATGGTTCCAGATCGAGCCATCGAAGATGCAATTGTTCATTGGTGCGTGTTCCGACCAGCGCCGTAAATCGTTGATCCGCTCGCCCCAAAGTTAACAGAAGACGGTTCGTCCGAGACGTCAGCACCTCGAGATTAATATCCTGCCAGGACCGGACTGGAGATCCCGCGACGGCAAGGATCCGATCGCGCTCACGTATGCCCGCGGCATATTCACTGGAGCCAGGCTCCACCCGGCCGATGATCGGCGGATTGACGAGGACGGGCAGACCGATCACCCAAATGAACGTGGCGATCAGAAAGGCAAACACCACGTTCATGAACGGCCCAGCCGCAGCCACCAGGATACGGGAAAAAGGCGAGGCAGGCGGCACCGCTTGATCGGCTTTTCCTTCAATTGCCTCCGATGTGATCATTTGCGGCAGCTTTACGAAGCCGCCCGCAGGAATCCACCGCACCGACCACTCCACACCATCCTGCATCCAGGCGAAGATCTTCGGACCGAAACCAATGGAAAATCCATCGACCCGCATTCCTCGCCGGCGGGCAACCCAGTAGTGGCCGAACTCATGAACAAAAATCGCCGCTCCGAAGAGCAGCAACACTTTGACGACCGTAAAAATCCAACCGAAGACACTTTCCATGCTATGAAACGAGGCTAGAGGCAGCCGGTGGTTCTGGCAAACGGCGGGAGGAGAAAAAAGGAGTTCAATCGGAGGAATGTCCCGGTCCATCGGCTCTCACCGCTGCCACTCCAGGAAAACTCCAGGGAGTTAAGCGGGCACAAACCGAAGGCAGACCGGCGAGCCCACGTCCCATCGCTTGCCGGTGGGTGAAAGTCGCCCGGTCGAGGGATCAATCTGGTATTGGACGATGGAATCTGAATCCTGGTTCTCGGCGAACAGCCATCGTCCCGAGGGATCAATCGCAAAATTCCGAGGAGTCTTTCCCTGCGTGCTCTCGTTTTGAACCCACCGCAAGCGGCCCGAACCCGGTTCAACGGCAAAAACCACAATGGAATGATGCCCTCGATTCGAGCCGTACACGAAGCCTCCCGCCGGATGCACCACAACTTCCGCCGTCGAAAATTCCGGACGCTTCGTCTCCCCGGGCGGCAACGTCGAAATTGTCTGGGTTTCGGTCAACACACCGCGGGCAGCATCGTACCGGAACGCCGTCAGAGTGCACGCCATCTCATTGATGACAAACGCCGACCCGCCATTGGGATGGAATGCGAAGTGCCGCGGGCCGCTGCCTGGAGTCAGGGCCGCATAAGCGGGATCATTCGGAGTGATCCGCCCCTCGCTCGCCGCGAGCCGGTAGACGAGGATCCGATCGAGGCCAAGATCCGCCGCGAACGCGAACCGATTGTCGGGTGACACGTTGATTGAATGGGCATGTGGCGCTTTTTGCCGGGCTGGATTTACGCTCGAGCCCGTGTGCTGGACAAACGCGGAATGAGGTCGGAGGGAACCGTCCATATTCAATGGCAGGACGCTGACACTCCCCCCACTATAGTTGGCGACGAGCACGCACTTGCCCGTCCGGTCCACCGACAGGTGGCAAGGTCCGGCTCCGACGGAGGACTGTTCATTTAAAAGTGTGAGATGCCCCGAAGCCGTATCGATTCGGTAGGCTGAGACATACCCACCCGGCGCTCCATTCCATTCCCCAACTTCGTTCGCGGCGTAAAGAAAATTTCCATTCGGGTGCACCGCAAGGAAGGTGGGGTTCTTGGCGGTGGCGACCCGTCCCAGGGATTCTACGGAACCGGAGCTGACGTCCAGCGTGAAGCCATGAATGCCCTGGCTCTTCGGGCCGGTGTAGGTGCCGACGTACATCCGGTATCGTCGGGCGGAGGACGTCTTGGGGCGAGGGCGCTCGGACGGACCCTGGCACCCGAGCGCCCCGATCGACGCGGTGGTGGCCAAGAGGGTGCGGGCGAATTCACGGCGACTGAGGGGGGAATGCATGACCGAAGGAAATCGGATTCGGGCGCGGGATACAAGTCGACATCGACGGGAAAGAGTCTGAAAAAATACCGGGAGCGATCTCGCCTCTCCTTTTTGAATCTCGCTGCTTCCCTTGACTTCCAGGCGACCGCCCCCGATATACCCCATTACGGCCTATGACCTGCCAGTTCTGTAAACAAAAGGATGCCACCGTCCATCTCACCCAAATCGTCGAGAACGAGGTGAAGAAGGTGGACTTGTGCGAAGCCTGTGCGAAGGAGAAGGGGGTAAATGATCCTGCAGGCTTTTCTCTGGCCGACCTATTGTTAGGCCTGGGCGCCTCGCAACAAATCGAAGAGGCAAGCGAGGCGAAAGGGGGCGGACTTCGGTGCGCGACCTGCGGCTACACCCAGGCGGACTTCAAGAAATCGGGGCGCCTGGGCTGCTCCGATTGCTACGACGTCTTCGCGGATGGCCTAGACCCCTTGCTCAAGCCCATGCACAAGGGTATTCGGCACAAGGGCAAGGTTCCCGGCCCCCTCCGCCGGGAGACCGATCTGAACCAGCAGCTTCTGAGCCTGGAAAAGGATCTCCAGGGAGCGATCGCGCGCGAAGATTTCGAGCGGGCGGCCCAACTCCGGGATCAGTTAAAGGTCGTGCGATCCGCCGCCAAGCCGTGACCGCCCCCATTCCCTTCCGCTCATGAATATTCTCGAATTCCTCATCTCACCCGCGGAAGCCTCCCAACGCACCGGTCCGAATGATCGTATCGTTTTTTCCAGCCGGGTGCGGCTGGCGCGAAATCTCAAGAGCCATCCGTTCCCGGGTCACGCCAAAAAGGCGGATCGGATCAAGGCGTATGAAATCCTCTTCCCGGCGATCCGCTCTCTGCCCCAAATGGGTCCGGAGCCCTTTGCCGAGTCCCTCGAAAAACTAACTGCCCTGGACAAACAAATCCTTGTGGAACGGCATCTCGTGAGTCGCGAGCATGCCGCAAAAGGTGCCGGATCCGGTCTGATTCTCAATCGGGAGGAAACGCTCAGCGTGATGATCAATGAGGAGGATCATCTGCGGATGCAATCGCTTCGCCCCGGTCTGCAATTGCGGCAGGCCTGGCTCTCGATTGATGCCGTGGACTCCGATCTGGAAACCCGGCTGGATATTTCTTTTTCCGACAAATACGGCTACCTGACAGCCTGCCCGACCAATCTCGGCACGGGGATTCGCGTGAGCGCGATGCTCCACCTTCCGGGACTGGTCCTCGGCGAGCAGATCAACCAGATCATTCAGGCCGTCAACAAGCTGGGACTCGCCGTCCGCGGCTTGTACGGCGAAGGCACCGAGGCTCTCGGTAATATCTTCCAAGTCTCCAATCAAATGACACTCGGCGAGTCCGAGAATGAAATCCTCGAGCGGATCAACAAAGTGCTCCTCCAGTTGGTTGAGCACGAGGAAAACGCCCGGCAGACGCTGCTGGAGAAAAAACCCAAAGTCCTATTCAACCACATCGGACGAGCCTACGGCGTGCTCGCCAACGCCCATACGGTCTCGTCCAAGGAGACCATGAACCTACTCAGCCTCCTGCGGCTCGGCGTCGATATTGGAATGTTTGCCCAGACTCCCAAGGCGCTGGTCGATGAATTGTTCCTCATCAGCCAGCCCGCTCATTTGCAACTGAATCATCCCGACCGCGAAAAACTGGCAGCCGAGGACCGTGACATCTTCCGAGCCGACCTCCTCCGGGCCCGCATGAAATCGGTCCCGACTCCACACGAACCGGCTACTCCCAGTTCAGAACCGTCCGTTTGATCCGGTGCTTTTACGTGTCACCTCGCACCGCCTACCGGCGGAGTTCCCAACCTCGAAATCCACGGGTCTCCGCCATCTCAAATTGGAGTTTCCCAGCCGACTCGACCGAGCGAACGACCAACGCTTCGGCACGCGGCGTTCGCTCGACCAGTCGAATCCCCGCGACCGGGCCCAGCACGCTGGCCGCGGTCGCCAACGCGTCCGCCGTAATCCCCCGGCGGGCAATCACCGTCACCAGACTGTGATCCGTCAACCCGACGCCCGTGCGAGGATCAATGATGTGGGAATAGCGAACACCACCGATCTCAACATGCTGAAAAAGGTCTCCGCTGGTGCAGAGTGAGGCCCACCGCAACCAGACCGTCCGCGCGGGCGGTGCACCCGGCGCATCCAAGGGTGCCACGGCAACCTTCCAACCACGTTCTCCCGGCGGCGCTTCGCCAACCACCATGTCCCCACCGCCACTGACGAGCGCTCGCGCGACGCCCTGGTGGCGCAGCACCGCGAAGGCCTCATCGAGGGCGTATCCTTTGGCGATACCCCCGAGGTCCAGTCTCATTCCCGGCGCGACTAAACGGACCGAGCGGGTTCGAGGTCGCAATTCTACCCGCCGCCAGCCCACCGCGGCACGCGCCGCCGTAATTCGATCGGGTTCCGGCAGCACACGCTGCCGCCGAGCCCGGCGCCAAAGCTGAACCAGAGGGCCCACGGTGACATCGAATGCCCCGCCGCTCGCCCGCGCCATTTCCTCGCTGCGAATCAACACACGCCACAGGTCCGGACCGATCGCGACCGACCGACCGGAACCCGCCGTTCGCGACAGCCGGCTGAGCTCACTTTGTTCCTCGTAATCGCTGAGAATGGAATTGAGTTCGGCAATGCGTTTCCAAGCAGCCTCCGCCGCGTTCGTTGCCACCTGTCCGTCGGTGGCATAGAGAACGATCCGGAAGGGTAACCCCATCTGCGGTCGCTCGAATTCGTAACGCTGCCACGACAACCCAGGACGCGTTGCACAACCGGCTCCAACCCAAGCAGCCGCAACCAATGTCCCGAGGAAGAGCGATGCCGCCATCCACCGGCTCGCCCGCCAAAGCCCGCATGCATCAATTCGCCTCGCCGCTAGCACAATAGCTCTCGCAATTGCTGGCAATCAGCCGTTCCCGTCGTGCCAAGCTGATGGATCACCACGCTCGCTGCCGCCATCGCCATGGCCATCGATTCTTGAGGCGTTGCCCCCGCCGCCAGCGCCGCCGTCAGATTCGCCGCAACCGCATCGCCCGCCCCCACAATATCAATCGGACCGCGGACGGGAAACGCGGGCACATGGGCCGCAATCCCAGCCGGAGTCGCCCCCACGATTCCCTGTTCCGCGAGAGTCACAAACACCGCCTGCCGATTCCGCCGAGCCAGACGGACGGCTTGTTCCAGCACGACATCGACCCCCACGGATGCAAGGTCACCCGACAAGGCTCCCAACTCGCGCGCATTCATCTTAAAGAGTACGGGCGGCCAGGCACGCAGTCCCTGGCGACTGTCACCCAACACCAATTCCCCCCGTCTCGCCAGCCCCCCCAAAACGTCGCGAACCGCGGGCGTCACCACGCCGGTCGCCGGTAAATCCACTTGATCGAGGGCAAAAACTCCGTCAGCCCCCGCCGCCGCGGCCGACAACCGGTCCAGCAATGTTTGCTCAACGGCAGGCGGGGTTGGGGTCCAGTTTTTGAAATCCAGCCGATTTAACTCCTCGGGAGGTCGACCCTCCCGGCACAGTAACGGCTTCGTATAGGTGAAGGTTCGCCGGGCCGGTGTCCGAAAGAATCCGTCCATCGAAACGCCGGCTTTCGACATCAGTGCCCGCTCCAATTCCCAACCTTCTCCGTCCTCTCCGGCAAATCCGACGGGCCGGATCTCGCCCACCCCCAGCGCCACCAGATTGTTGAGGATGGTTCCCGCCCCGCCCGGTTGGGGACGGACCCGCGTGACATTGTGCACCACGAGTCCCGTCTCAATCGAAACCTCAGCACGATCGGCATCAATTTCCAAGTAGCGGTCGAGGCAAAAGTCACCGGCCAGCACGATCTTCAGTCCCGCAAACCGGCTGGTGATCTCGGAAAACCGTTCAGGACTCATGGGATCCGGCACCGGTCAATTGCCGGTGCAAATGGTGAATGAATGCGGCATTGTCACATTGCACGTATTGCATGCTCCCTCCCATCCGGGAATAGCTCTTGCAGAATCGCAGGTAGTACGCCGGGTTGCTCTTCGGGGGCTCACCCTGGGTCCAGTCCCACCCCCCCCCGTCCTGGAGGTCCACGACAAAGATGCTGTGGCCAGAGACGGCCGGCCGGCCTTCCTGGAAACGGATGTTATGCACGCAGCTCAGGCTCTTCTCGAAAACCTGCGGCCCCATGATCGCCGATCCGATCGAAAGCACCACGCCTCCGTCCAACCCGTCGACCGCCCCCCCAAACAATCGAAAATCCTCCGCCGCCGCCCGCCCGATGGCCGCTCCATTGAACATCGGATGACACGCGATGATGTCGTAGCCCACGCCCGGATGCACCGTCACCGGCACTCCCAGTCGCCAGGCATGCGCGAGGATTGAGGCCTGCTTCCATCGATGCTCAACGCGGTGATGCCCCGCTTCCAATCGGTGGGTATTCATCGCCGCCAGAAGTTCACACCCGGCCGCCGCGAGCGGATCCGCCGGGAACTCTGCCACCATTCCCGCCAGAATATCGGGGTCCTGAAGTGTGACCCCATCCTCATGAATGAATCGCCCGAGCGCGCGACCGTACCCGAGCCGGTCGAGGGCGCCGCCTAACAGCGCAAGATGAATGTTTCTTCCGGTCTCTTCCCAGGTGCCAAACGTGCCCGCGGCGACATTCTCCTCCACCCCTTCGGTCGAACGGCCCAGCCAGGCAAATTCCCAGTCATGAATCGTACCCGCTCCATTGGTCGCCAGATGGGTAATCCAACCCTTCTCCATCAGGTCCGCGACGAGGAGGGCGGCCCCATTCCGGAGGAGATGAGCTCCGTAAATTAGGATCGCTTGCGCTCCGCGACCTCGGGCCTCGCGCAGGCGCATGGCCGCCTCCTGAACGCGCAGCAGAACGGTGGGGGAAAGCACCGACGGAGACCGGTCCAGCGGTAGCAGGATTTCTTCAACCGACGACAAACTCCGGCGCCGGGCCAGTGGCAGAGTCTTCAGCCGGGATAGATCGAGTGGACGCTGTTTCATCCCGGGAAAAGCAGAGCATACAAGGGATCCAGATCACGGTAGTCGGGGATGCAAATATCCGCTCCAACCCCGAGCAGCCGTTCTCGCTTCCATGGATCCATCCGGCCGGACCCATTATTGGCTTCGTCACTGGCCACCGCCACCGCCAGCCCGCCCACCTGCTTGGTGTTTTCAATTTCGACGTATCCATCCCCAAACGCAATCAACTGACCTCCGGGGATTTGGTTTTCCAGAAGGATTCGATCAATGATCATCTTCTTGCTGAATTTGCGGTAGTCGTCCTGAGCTCCATAAATCCGCCCCTTGAAATAGCGGGCGACGTCGAGCATTTCGGCCTCCGCTTTCACAAATTGCTCGTCCGTACCACTGGCCAGATAGAGCGGCATCCCACGCTGCACCAGACGCTCCAGCAACGCGCGCGTGCCATGCACCAGAAAATCCTCCTTCGGCACGGTTCCCGCCTTCAGCCCCGCATGCCGGCTCGCAATCCGTTCGTTCAATCGGCGCAGGTATTCGTGCTTGTACTCGAGTGGGTCGCCCGGGACGCCGCCACGCTCGCGGACCCGGTCCGCCAGCTGCATCATCTGGTATATCGTCTGCTTCCCGTTCAGCCGCATGATGTCTTCGAAAGCGACGCGCGAACGTTGCTCCTCGGTTTCGCCCGGGATGGCAGGCATGATTGAAGTAAACATCGGGACCATCACTTCCGGCCATCCCTGCCGCACGAGCGAAATGGTTCCATCGAAATCAAATAGCACATGACTGGCGCCCAGCCGCGGAACAAACCCCGGCCGCAAATCCACCAATCCAGAAAAAGGAGTCATCATGGTTTCCAACACGCGGGACATTCTGCCGCCAACCCCCGTTGCACATCAAGCAACGGAACCTAAAATCCCTCCATTCCGATGACGCGCATGATCTCTTCGACCGTCGTTTCACCTCGGATCACCCGACGAAGGCCCAGTCGCCATAGGGTCTGCAAGCCCCCCTTGATCGCCAACTCCTGGAATCGGAGTGTCGGCATTTTTTCCAGAATCGCATCCCGCAGTACTTCATCGACGATCAACATTTCCGTGACCGTTCCTCGGCCGCTGAATCCAGTATGGGCACACGTCTGGCAACCAATGCCCCTCCGAAATTGCGCGGTCGCGATGACGTCCTCGGGCAGCAATCGCAGCACCGACTCCTCGGGCGTGTACTCTTCGCTGCAGGCCGGGCAATTTTTTCGTACCAGCCGCAAACCCAGAACTCCGGCAATACTAGATGCGAGAAGGAAGGGTTCGATCCCCATGTTGATCAAGCGCGCAAACACTCCCGCCGTGCTCGAGCTATGGATCGTGCTCAACACCAGATGCCCCGTCAGGCCCGCCTGGACCGCGATATTCGCGGTTTCTGCATCGCGAATCTCGCCGATCATGATCACCTGCGGATCCTGGCGCATCAGCGATCGCAGGGCGACCGGATACGTATATTCACGGGCGGGATTGCATTGCGACTGCGCAATCAACGGCAGATTGAATTCCACCGGATCTTCGACCGTGGCGACGCTGATGGTCGGCCCCGCCCGGTCAATCAAGTGATTCAGCGCCGCGTAAATTGCCGTCGTCTTTCCCGAACCCGTCGGCCCCGTCAGCAGGATCAGCCCCGTCGGCTTCGCCAGCAACGATTTTAAGGTCACGAGCGTCTCGTCCTCCATGCCCAGTCCCTCAAGGTTAAAACTCCGACTCGTCGGGTCAAAGATTCGGATCACGATCTTCTCGCCCCGAATCGTGGGAAATGTCGAAACCCGCAGTACCACATTGCCGGCCTCGGGAAACGTCGAAGCCCGCCCTTCCTGCGGCAGCGAGGTCTCATGGCCGATCAGGTTGGCCATGACCTTGAGGCGCCCCGTAATTTTGGGCAGCAGATCGCTCGGCAAGTGGACGAGTTCGTTCAGCACGCCACTGATGCGGACGCGGACAGCGACGGTATTCTCCCACGGCTCGATATGGATGTCACTCGCACCCGCTTTGACGGCATCGATAATGACGCAATCCACCAGTTTTGGTATGTCGATCTCTTCATCGCCCGTGCAAGACTGAAGGTAGCGAATTACTTCGTTCACAAATTGGAATGTTGCTGCGGGCGACACTGATGCGCCCGCTGGACGCTTGCCAGAACGAAAGGTTCAAAAAAGGCCGGTTGGGTGGATGACAATAATCTTCACGAGTTCCAGCATCACCCCCGTTACTCCTGCCAACGGGTCGATGCCTTGATCGGGCTCTTCCCGACCGGGGCCACGCGGTAGGATTCGCACGCGACGCCGCGAAGCAAAGCAGGGGGCCTGGTCAAAACGTCCCCAGAAAACGTTCGAGTCGAAACGCAAAGTGCCGGGGAGGGAAGAACCGCGGATTCACACGGATTGACGCGGATAAGGGGAAGCCGTTGCCTCTCACTTTGATCACTTTCGGAGTGAGCGCCTGGAATCAGCGTTTGTCGGCGTTCATCCGCGGTTCCAAACTCCGGTTCATTGAATTACTGGAATATCCCGGCAGAAGCCCTGATCAAAACGTCTCCGGACAACGTTCGAGTCGAAACGCAAAGTGCCGGAGGAAGAACCGCGGATTCACACGGATTGACGCGGATACGGGGAAGCCGTTGCCTCTCACTTTGATCACTTTCGGAGTGAGTGCCTGGAATCAGCGTTTGTCGGCGTTCATCCGTGGTTCCAAACTCCGGTTCATTGGATTACTGGAATATCCAGGCCGGTTGGGGGTTGGATCAGGGCCTCGTTTCGCAAAAACCGTTTGCCTCCTTGAGTGGCGATGGGTAGGCATAGGGCGTGAACGCCATTGATGCCGGACAGCAATTCGAGAAATTCGTCTGGTTGGGGATCATCATGCTCGGCGCCATTGTGGTCGGAGCACTTCTCGCCCAGGGACTTTCCGAGCTAGTCCTCTTGGTCGGCCTCGGCCTGTGGCTGCTCCTCCTGCCCTATCACGCCTCCCTGGCGACAATCGTAGCGGTGGCCACCTTCAACTCGGCGTTGATCATGCCGCTGCCCGGCAGACCTTATTGGTGGGAGGCCGCCGCCGTGATGGGTTGGACCGGTATCGTCATCACCATCGCCCTTCGCCGTAGCTCCCGCGAAACCGCGGCCATCATCAATCGGAATGGCTGGATGTTGTTCGGAATGATGATTTATTGCCTGAATTTGATTGTGATCATGAAGTTTCGGGGCGTTGGGTTCCGGATATTCGGTGGCGGCCAAATTGGTGGACGCCTCTACGTTCAGCAGTTGTTATGTTCCGTGTTTCCCTTGTTGTTCGCCATCAAGGCCCCTTCTGAAGCACTGATGGTTCGCCTCTTTTCGTGGCAATGCATCCTCGCCGGCTCGTTTCTAGTTTCAGACTTTGTTTTCTCCTTCGGCGGCACGTCCGTGTTCGGCCTCCTCTATTTGTTCGAATTACCCAATGACGGTTTCAATTTTGAAAACCAATCCGCACACCTCGGCATCCGGCGATTCCAATCCCTGTTTCTCGTCGGACAGGCGATGATCCTGCTCCTCCTCACCTTCCGCAGCATGTCGGACTTTGCCCGTGCCCGGAGTGCCTGGCTCTGGCCCGTCGCCCTGAGTCTCCTCGGGTTGGGAACACTGGGGGGCCACCGGTACCTAATCGTTTTCCTTGGAATTCTCTTCGTCGTCTGCGCTTGGAGTCAGCGGTTCTTTACCATGCAGCGGGTCATCGTGGCCTCGCTCGCCACGGCCGTCACCCTCGTCTGCCTCTACACGTTCGCCGGTAGCCTCCCCTTCGCCGCCCAACGCGCCGTCTCCGTTCTCCCGGGCATCGAAGTCAGTCGCTTCGCGCGAGACGATGGGGACGTGACCTGGAGGGGCCGTCAAGAGCTTCGACGACTCGGATGGGAAATGGCACCGGCGTACCGGCTGCTTGGCCGCGGGTTTCGAAAAAATGAGTCTCTCGGCGGAGGCTACGATCCGTTCGCGGGTGTCCGCGAACCGGACACATTTTTCAATGGGTTCATCGGCCTGCTCGTTAATACCGGGTGGCCTGGCACCGGCTCGATGATGATCTTTCTGGCGGCCGGCTGCCTGTGCTCGCTTCGCATCATCCGAATGCTCCGCACGCTCCCCGAGTATGACTCGTTTGACCGCCTCTGCTCCGTCATTTCAGCCCACTTCATTGCCTCGACTCTCATCTTCATCTTTCTGCACGGCGACAGCGAGTTTGGTCTTCGATCGTTCGCCCTGCCTGCCGGCATGCTGATCGTCGCCGAGCACCGCCTCCGCCTCCGACTCCGGCTACGCCTCGAACTGGCCGCGCAAGCCCCGTCGTCACCCCCCGAATCCGCGCCCGGACCGGCGCTGATCCCGAGTCGGGAGCCGTTGCCCGCCTAATGGCCGCGTCAAAACCCCTCCGAGTCCTGCATCTCGTCGGGGCGGATGAAGATTTGGGCGGCGTTCTCAGCGTCGTCCGAAATATCCAGGCCGGCACCGGCGCCGCCTGCCATCACGTTGTCTGGGTGAATGAGTCTTACCGTGAGACCCGGAAACCGCCGCTCGAGTATCGCCGCAGTCGGAATCTTCTGATGGAGACGCCAACTCCGAGCGAGTTTATTCGCCGTGGATGGAGGGCCTTTGCCGAACTTCGCGTTCTGCTAGCCCACGAGCCGTTTGATGTCTTGCACGCTCACGCCCGGGGTCCGCTGGTGGTTGCGATGCTGGCGACCCTTCGACTGCGCCGTCCGGTCCTGTTTACGAACCATGCGTTCGCCCGCCGAACCGGCCTCTACCGACTGGCCGCACGCTGGCCGCGACTCACGACCGTCGTTCTGTCTCCGGCCATGGCTCGACACTATCGGCTTCCGACACAGTTGAGCCGGGTAAAAATAATCTCCGCCTGCTGCGCCGACGACTTTTTTTCCCAACCGCTCCGCCGGGAATCGGCACCCCGATCGGCCCACGCGGAGCTCCGCCTGGCCGGGGTGGGAAATGTTATTCGATGGAAGAATTGGAATCTCGTCGTTCAAGCCATGGCTTTGCTGCCCGAAGATCTCCGGCGTCGCGTCCGATTTGACATCTGGGGCCCCACGCCGTCGGATCCCGATTCACAAGACTACGCCCGGCAGCTTGCCGAGTTGATCACCTCCCGGGCATTGGATGCCCAAATTCGACTCCGTGGATCCACCCACGGCGTTGCCGCTGCGCTCCAAGAGTGCGACTGGTTCATCCTGCCGTCCACCAACGAACCTTGCTCCGTCGCCCTCATGGAAGCGCTCGCTCTCGGAATTCCCGCTCTTGCATCCGCCAGCGGCGGCAATGTCGATATCCTGCTCGATGATCAGACGGGTCTTCTCTTCCGCCCCGACGACGCCTCGGATCTGGCCCGACAACTGAGCCGCATCCTGCGGGGCCAGTTCAGCGCGGCCAAGCCTGAAGCCCTGCGCGACAGTGTCCGACTCCGGTCCGCCACCGCGGTCGGCACCCAGTATCTAGATCTTTACCGATCGCTGGCTGCCGAAGTGTCGGAGACGCACCGATTCTGAGTTCGAGAGCTAAACCGCGGATGGACTCGGGGTAACGCGGATTCAGACCGCATGGAACATAACATTTTCCCTCCGTGTCCATCGGCATCCATCCGCGGTTCTCCGCCTTTCCAGAGCTAAACCGCGGATGGACTCGGAGCAACGCGGATTCAGACCGCATGGAACATTCCGCGGTTCTCCGCCTTAGTTCCATCCCTTGTGCCGGAGGATGACCCCTTCGGAACGCCCGGCCAACTGTTCCTCCACGGAGGCCGCCCGTGCCTGATAAAAGCGCTTGAGGGGAACCACCGGCCGCTCCGGCTCCTTGGAGCGGTCTCCGGTCGATCGCGGCTCCGACCCTCGGTCCGCAACCGTCTGCTCAAATCGTTCGGCTCTTCGCGCCGATTCATCGACGACTGCCGCCCGAATGATCGCCGCCAATTCATCCGTCCGTCGGCTAAGCCGCTCCGGACGAAAGACCGTTTCGTGCAATTCCTTTATCCTCGCCAGATAAAGATTCCGGAACGTTTCCACGGCCATCACCCGCTCCAAGAATCGCATCGGCCCCACCCAGGGATGACGGATGCTCGCCTGTTGACGTTGCTCGACGGTACCGACTCCGGAAGATTCGCCCCACGAATTATCGAGATCCCACGGAAGGAACCCGAACTTGTCGGATCGCGGATCGAGATAGATCGCGAAATTCTGTCCGTTCCAGAGGAATCCGTCGTAGCTCGACATCCAGACCAACGCCGCCAGGAATCGGGCAAATTCGTCGAGGTCAAAGAAATCACCGACCCGGCCGGCAAATTCTGAATCCGTCGACCGAGTCACAAACCGTGCCGTTTCGATCAGCCTCCGTTGCTGGGCTTGGGTGATGCGAGTTTTCGGATCATAGATGCGCTGGTAGGCGGCCCAATCGTCCCCAAGGTCCTGGAAAAGGGTATACGTCACAGGCTTGAAGAGGGCGGTTTTCCGGGTACCGAATCGATCTTCGCAAAACTCCTCATCGAGATTCTCGACCATGACATACAAACCCAGAGGCCGCCGCTCGAATTGGCCCTCGAGGGAGAGAAACATCCGGGCAAACGCCGTTCGGCTCGCCGGGACGCCTGCCAGCCGAAAGGCCTCGTACGACAGGGAATCGCTCAGACACGATGCGTCCGAACTTAGATTACCGAAGTTAAACGTCTCCCGGCCGGCCAGTTCCCTGCCCTGGGTGTACTTATTGAGGTTTACCTTGAGCGGCTTCTTCCATCGGTGTAGCGCGGAGAGAAAGGTTCCATTCCCCTTGAACCGCGCGGCGACGTTGGTGAGGCGCACGCCACCCAATTCAAAATTTGCGGCCGCAAAGTCGAAATCATAACCCACCACGCCCGCCAGCCCGTTTCGCGAGGCATTGGTGTTGCTGAGAAGGAGAGTGCCATCCGATTTCATAAAACCCGGAACGGCCTTGACGCGGCGGGGAGCCATTTGCTTCCACGATTCTTCAGAGAATTCCAGGCCCGCAATCCAGATATTGGTCGTCTGGAAAAGTTGCCCCGCCGACGTCAACCCCGCCGCGCTCAATCGCGGGCCGGACCACGTGTCGGGCAAGGGTTCTCCGGGCTGCCATCCCGGCGGAGGCCAAAGTTTTTCTTCGTGAAGCGATCGGCTTTCGGCACTCAGCATTTTCTCCACGAACCATCCTTGCAGCGGTCCGTGCAGCCATAGGTAAGAAAGCACTCCCGCGGCCGTGAGGAGGAACAAGAGGCCTCCTCCCGCGGTCCAAGCAAATATCTTAAGCCAACGCTTCCATCGCTTGCCGCGCACGGGTTTCGTTGTCGACGTCGAGTTGCAGGCGACCGGGACATCCATAAAATCATCCGACACTGCCGTTTCGCGATGTAAAATCACCTACAAACTGCTGGCGGGGATCGCCGTTCATTTTCAACCTTCTGAATTGGTTGCAACCCTGCTACCGTAGCCCCATGCAAGTCATCCGCCTGCTGCACACACGATACCGATTGGACGACCTCGAACGGTCGGTGAAGTTCTACAAGGAGATCCTCGGCCTGGAAGAGGTTCGACGGCACAAGTCGCCCCGTGGCTCCGAACTGGTTTTTCTCAAGGCGCCTGCCAGTGAGGAAACCATTGAACTTTGCCATTTCCCTTCGAGCGGTCCGGTCCACGTTCAGCCCGACCTCACCCACCTCGCCTTCGAAGTGGCCAACCTCACCGAGTTTCAGCAGCACCTCTCACGCCATGGAATGAAGTATTCAGACGGCCCGCACATGAAACCGGACGGTTCCGGTGGATTCGCCTTTATTGACGCGCCCGAGGGCTATGAAGTTGAACTCATTCAACGCTCCGCGATAGCCCAACAGAGCGGTGCGGCCTACTGACCTGCTCGATCCTTGCCCGTGGCCATGACTTTCGTCGCCTGCAAGCAAGTGTTCACCTTTCCACGCGCCCCGCTGCTCATGGGAATTGTCAACGTAACCCCGGATTCATTCTCCGATGGGGGTCGTCACGCAACGACTTCGGCCGCTGTGATTCATGCCCTACAGTTGGCGGCTGACGGTGCCGACATCCTGGACATCGGTGGTGAATCCACCCGGCCCGGCGCAACCCCCATCAGCGAATCGGAGGAACTCCGGCGGGTAATCCCGGTGATTGAGGCCCTCGTGGGCAAGGTCACCCAACCGCTCTCCGTTGACACCCGCAAGGTTGCCGTTGCCCGAGCGGCCCTCAACGCCGGGGCATCCATCATCAATGACGTCGAGGCCGGCCGGACCGATCCCGAAATGGCCACCGTCATCGCTCAAACCGGCGCCGGCTACGTCGTCATGCACATGCAAGGAACACCCCAGACCATGCAGCAGAATCCGACGTATCCCGATGTCGTCGCAGCCGTGGATGTGTTTTTTGAGGAACGTCTCTCCTGGCTGTCCCAGCATGGAGTACGCCCCGAGCAGATCGTGCTGGATCCCGGCATTGGTTTCGGAAAGACCCCCCACCACAATCGGCAGCTCATCACACAGGTCGCCCGATTTTTCCGGCACCGACGCCCTATTCTTCTCGGTTTTTCAAGAAAATCGTTGCTTGGAGCCTGGTGCAACCAACCCGGCCACGACCGTCTGGGAGCCGGGCTGGCCATGACACTTTGGAGCGTCCGGCAGGGGGTCCAGATATTCCGAACTCACGATGTGGCGGCCACGTCCCAGGCAATCCGCGTCTGGGACTCGCTGGAGGGCCGCTTCCCTGCTCAACCCTCGGCAGAAAAGACTTTGACAAAGACCTTCACTTGCAGGCAGTGAACTTCCCCGCACCCGCATTGATCGTCCTCCTTCATTCGTTTTGGCGCCCGGCGTTGGAAATCCTCATCCTCGCCCTGGGGATCTATTACGCCTTCATCTTCATCCGCGGCACGCGCGGTGCCCCCGTTGCCACCGGATTCCTCGGCCTACTCCTCGCAGCGACACTCGTCACCAAACTGCTCCAGTTGGACGTCCTTACCGCGCTCCTGACACAGTTTTTCGCGTTCCTTCCCTTCGCCGTCGTGGTAATTTTCCAACCGGAACTCCGCCGCCTGCTTGCTGAACTCGGAAATCTTCCAATCCCGAGTAGCATGCGGGAACAGCGAGAAAACATCGCCGTGATCATTCAGACTGTTGACCGCCTCGCTCCCGTAAAAATTGGCGCCCTCATTGCCTTGGAGCAACGCATCCAGTTGAGCGACGTCGTCGAATCCGGCCTCCGCGTCGATTGCGAGGCAACTCCCGAGATGCTGGAGACGATCTTCTTTCCAAATAACGCCATCCACGACGGTGGCGTCATCATCAAAGGCGACCGCATTCTCCGCGCCGCCTGCATGTTTCCACTTTCACACAAACCTAATCTCCCCAAGTCCCTCGGCACCCGCCACCGCGCCGCGCTCGGATTGAGCGAGGAAACGGACGCCATCGTCATTGTGGTTTCGGAAGAGACCGGCGCCATCTCCTACGCCTGGAAGGGCCAACTCAAACGGGGGATCCGGATCGAAGAACTTCAGTCCGCCCTTACCCAACTGCTGGTCCGCAATGTCCAACCTCGCGGTCTTTGGGACTGGGTCCGACACCTCACCAGCTTCCTGCGGACCGCCCCAGGGGCGCGATCCACGGAAGAGGAGATCTAACATGGCCTGGCGCGATCTTGTTCAACACAATTTCTGGTGGAAACTGACCGCCGTCGTCCTCGCCGGGTTAATCTGGCTGGCGGTCAACGACGAGAAACACGGGGGTAATGCCTCCAAATCCGGCGAAGCCACCCGCCGGTTCGAAGCGGTCGCGGTACAACTCCTTCGCGAACCCGGAATCGCCACCACCCTTTCGGTATCCCCAAAAACCGTCACCCTCGTCGCCCGAGGGCAGTCAGAGGATCTGGAACTCCTCTCGGCCGAAGACTTCGCCGTTTACGCGCGCCTCAATAGCCGATCCGACAAGACGAACGGCCGAAGTCCCCTGCGGGCCGTTGCCCCTGAGGGAATCCACGTCGACGAAATTCTCCCCGCCGAAATCTCCTTCGAGCACGGGGCCGATTTGGCACCCAAACCGCATCCGGGCGATTGATTCCTCCGAAAATCGTCGGCTGCTTGTCCTCTGACTTTCCCGAAGCGGTGCCATATTCCTGTTGCGTCACTCACTGCCGTCGCGGCTCACTCTCAACAATGTCGCATACGAAACGGATTTTTGGGACCGATGGAGTCCGCGGTCGAGCCAACATCGAACCCGTTACCGCCGAAACCGCACTGAAACTCGGCCGCGCAGCGGCTCATGTTTTCCGCAGTCTCACCGCCACTGCCCGGGGACGTACGCGCCATCGCATCGTCATCGGGAAGGATACGCGTCTCTCCGGCTACATGCTGGAGAATGCCATTTCCTCGGGTGTTCTTTCGATGGGTGTGGACGTCATCCTAATCGGTCCCCTGCCCACCCCCGGCGTCGCCTACGTAACCCGGAGCTTGCGAGCCGATGCCGGCATCGTCATCACCGCCTCCCACAATCCCTATGACGACAATGGCATCAAATTCTTTCGCGCCGATGGGTACAAGCTCGATGAAAGCATCGAACGTCAAATCGAGCATCTCGTGTTCAGCGGCGAAATTGAGTCCGTCCGGCCCACGGCGGACCTAATCGGCAAGGCCACCCGGATCGACGACGCCCTGGGACGCTATGTGGAACAAGCGAAGTCGTCGTTTCCGCGCGGATGGACTCTGGAAGGCATGCGTATTGTGGCCGATTGCGGCAACGGTGCCGCCTACAAATCGACTCCAACCGTCCTCCGCGAACTCGGCGCGGAAGTGATCGCACTCGCCATTGAACCCAACGGAACCAACATCAATCTAAACTCTGGCTCCATGCACCCCGAGGCTCTTTGCCAAAAGGTTCGAGAAACCGCAGCCGATCTCGGCATCGCCCACGATGGCGATGCCGACCGCGTCCTCCTCTGTGACGAAGGGGGCAACTTGGTCGACGGCGACGACATCATGGCCATCGCGGCGTTACAAATGCTGGCCGAGGGCTCTCTTCGTAAGAAAACCCTGGTTGCAACGGTGATGAGCAATGCCGGACTCGACGCGGCAGTGCATGCCGCCGGAGGGCGCGTGGTGCGCACGCCGGTCGGCGACAAACATGTGATCGATCACATGTTGGCTGAAGACCTCAACCTCGGCGGGGAGCAGAGTGGCCACATGATCTTTCGCGATTTCTCGAGTACGGGCGACGGCCTGGTGGCCGCGCTGCAGATTCTCAGTGCGATGAAACAACGGGACCAGCGGTTGTCTCGTCTGGCCCAATGTTGGACACGCTATCCGCAACGGGTTCACAACGTACGAGTGCGAGAGAAAAGGCCCTTTGAGCAGTTGAACGAGGTCCTGGAACTAGTGAAACGGGCGGAAGCCGAGGTAACCCCGTGCGGGGGCCGGGTGCTGCTCCGGTATTCCGGCACCGAGCCCAAGGCCCGCCTGCTGATTGAAGGCCCCGATCCCGCGGTTCTGGAACATTGGAGTCACAAAATCTGCGATTCCATTCAAAGACAGGTCGGCGAAGAGTCGGAGGATGGGGGCCGCGGCCCCGGAAAGGGTCATTGACGCTGGACCTCGCCGCAGCGATCGGATGATCCCTCTGCCATTCACCTCGACGGAGCCCGGGCAATAATCTTATGGGAATATCGACCTCTGGAATCGAAGTACTTCTCGCGAGCAAAAGGCGAGGAGTGGCTTTTGGCAAAACCGTTATGATCGGGCGGCAAAATGTATTCGTCGGCCGCAAGGAACTGAGACAGTTGCTGGAAAAACTCGGGCTTGCGAGTGATTCCGCCCTGCTCCAATGCGTTTCGAAATCCGGTGACTACGCCGAACCCCTTTTTCGTGCACTGGGTGCCAACGTGGTAGAAAGCATGGATGCATCCCCCTACGAGGGGGCAACGATCATTCATGACATGAATCTTCCCGTGCCCAATGAATTGCGGGATACCTTTGACATCGTGTACGACGGAGGATCAACGGAACACGTATTTAACTTCCCCATCGCGCTCGCTAATTTAATGCACATGGCTCGCATCGGTGGACATGTGATGATGGCAATCCCGGCCAACAACATGATGGGGCACGGGATGTACCAAATCAGCCCGGAACTGCTGTTTCGAGCGTTTTCGAAGGCGAATGGATTTCGCCTCAACCAAGTGCTCCTGTGCGAATGTCGAGCCATCAATCGTTGGTACCAAGTGATCGATCCGGAATTGATTCACGGGCGGGGGCAAGTCACCAACCGATACGGCATCGTCGCCTATGTCGAAGCGATCAAGGTGGGACCTACTCCACTCCAACTCGCCCCGATTCAGCAAAGTGACTACTCCATTCAATGGAAAATGGGCCGTGAGAACGCGGTTAAAGATCACCGCCTTGCCCGCCTTGATTTGCTGGGATCTAGTGCTCTCCGGCAGAAGCTCCTCGAGGCTTTCCCTGGCCTTGTTCGAGCCGCAGAACGCATCCACGGAACATTCTTCAGTCGCTACAACTCCCTCCGGAATGCCGAAAACTACCGGCGAATTTCCGGCCCGTGGAGCGTCGGTCTCGAGGATTGAGAATTGCCACCCACTCAATCCTACCGGTACTCCACGAAAATCTTACGCTGATCGAGCGTATAACCTTCCGCCTGCGCAAGGCGGGCCAACGCCCGGTTGTATTCGGTCAATGCCCCAATTTCGGCGGATTGCGCCGTCGTCAGGTCCCGCTGCAACTGCAGGACGAAGAAGCTCGTGCTCTTGCCATTCTCCAATTTCTTCTGCTCCGCATCCAGTGCCGCTTCGGCATAAACTCGCCCCTGCTTGGTCGAATCGACCTTTTCAAAGGCAATCCGGGCATCCTGCATGGCATTCGCGATCTCAACCATCACTTGCTGTTCAAGCTTCTTGTGCCGCAGGAGCTGCTCCTCCCCCTGCAATTTGGACCGCTGATGCGCAGTCCGGGACGCCCGGTTGCTCAGCGGAATGCTCAGCCGAGCACCAAAATTGTGGTTCGGATTCCGTCGCCCCTCGATCTGGTCGAACGCCAGCGATCGATCACGATCGAATGCCGTTAAGCCGAAGCCACCGGTCAAGTCCAGCTGCGGAAACAACTGGTTCCGGGTGAAACGAACCGTGACCTTGTTCTGCTCCAGATTGACGATCGATTGGAGAATCTCCGGGCGGAGGGTCAATCCCCGATGCCAGCTATCCTGCTTGTTGAGAAGAACGGGAGTGGCCGTTAGCGCCTCGGTCGGTTCAATACGGATCGCATCGAGCTTCGCGAAATCGTCATCGATCAATTCCTTGAGCGCGTTTTCAGCACGCTCCGACAACTGCTGGGCGGTCAGCAGATCCGACCGACTCCGGGCTACCTGCGACTCAGCCTGTTTTTCCTCGAGAGGAGCCATTGCACCCACTTCGACCCTTTTCTTGTTTTCCATCAGCGAACGCTCCGCAAGCTCGAGGGCTTTCTGCTGCACTTTGACGTTATCCCGAGTGAAAATGAAATTGTAGTAGGCCAGCGTCACCTGGGTAACGGTCGAAATAATCTGCTGGCGAACCGACTGCTCGTCCTGCTTGATCCCCAACTTGCTGATCGCAATCGTATAACGAGTCGGATCAATCCAGAAGTTCTTCAGCAAGGGCTGCACCAGGCTCATGCCGGTGGTAGGCTGGTAGGAAGTCGTCGTCCCTTCGATTTCAAGTGCGCGCGATTCGAAGCCTTCGATTTGGGTATAGTCGGCAAACAAATTGTAACTCAACCCGACCGGCGTCAGCCCCCTCAGGCCCATATTGTAGTTGTCGGCTGTCGATTCGCTCGCCCGCGTATTGGGTTGCCCCGGAATGGCAATCGCCGCTTGGGACCTAAATGTCTCCGAGGCCCTCATATCCAAAGTGGGATCCCAGTTAGCGTAAGCAGCACTTAAATCGAGCTGTCCGTACTGCGGAGAATAGCGACTGATCCGGATGTCCATATTAAGCGATAACGCGCTCCGGATGCAGTCATCGAGCGAAAGGGCCTTGGTTTCCTCAGCCTGCAGTCCTCGAGTGAGAGTCAAGGACACGGACACCACTAGTGCAGCGAGAAACTTCATATTTGTTCAACTCTGAGCGAATCTCTGCCGAGCGTCAAACCCCCGGACAGAAAATGTCGGACGGTCAGCCGGCGGTTTAGAGGCCAAGGTCCCAGGGAATGACCCCTGGAACCACCCGCCGGTTTCAGACATTTTTGTTCCGTGTCAGGATGGTGGTAACTGCTGCCTCCGATCGTAGGCTGCGATGGGAACAGGACGCAGATCCCAAATGAGCCCGGTCCAGGACATCACCCTCAAGAGATAATAGGTGATGTCAATCTCCCACCAATAAAAACCCTGCCGGGTACACCCCATATGGCGGTGATGGTTATTGTGCCAACCCTCGCCGAGCGTGATGAGCGACAAGAGGAAACTGTTGCGGCTGTCATCCCCCGTTTCGTAGCGTTTCCTTCCAAACACGTGAGCCATCGAATTAATGCAGGACGTCCCATGAAACAGAAGCGTGGTGCTCACAAAAAAGCCCCAAACCAGCATCTGCCCGCCCGTCACCCGGAGTTCAGGAAACCATCGATGGAGCCCCCATCCGAGCAACACTAGCAAAATTCCCAGGAGCGTCGGCACGAGAGAGTCGAAACGATTCAGAAAAACCAACTCCGGAAATCGAGCCAGATCCTTCACTTTCGAATAATCTGTGGGGAAATTCTTCGCGCTGGTAATCCAACCGACGTGAGCCCAGAGGAACCCGTGTTGCCGGGGTGAGTGCTTATCGTGTTCCTCATCCGAATGCTGATGGTGATGGCGATGGGTGTATGCCCACCAGAGGGCTCCGCGCTGCACACAGGTTGCCCCCCACAACGCGAGCAGGAACTGTCCCGCCCGCGATGTGGAGAAAGTGCGGTGGGAAAAATACCGGTGATAGAACCCGGTCACGGCAAACATCCGGGCGAAATACAAGAAAACCGCCGCTCCGACCGCGGTCCAACTCCACCCGGTCCAGATCACCCCGAGGCATCCCATATGGAGAATGACAAAGGGTAGCGTGCGGAGCCACTCGACGCGATCCGGCTTCTCGTGAAGCCCGGTCAACTCGGCTGCTCCGAAATCGGAGTCGAACCAGCGGACAAAGGCGATCAGAATGGATCGCGCTCGACCCATCGAAGGAACTCTGGAAGACATGCAATAAAATGAGCTCGAACCGAAGCAGCGAACTCCGTGACAAACTCATCGACCATCCGGTCAAGAGAGAGCCGCCCGCCGCGTCAGCCAAACCTCACCCCCACTATGGCTCACGATTCCCCTCTCCGCCAAGATGTCAGTTAAACGAAATTCAACCTCCGGTTGCTCCGTCGCCTCACTATTTTTGCTTTGTTCCCGTCACCCCACTGCCGCTCCCACCGAACCTTGCGCCGGGCTAAGAGACCGTCCGCTACCGCCTCGCATCGTCTGGACCGAAACAATCACACCCAAGACGAGAGCGGCGAACAAGGTCGGCAAACTAATCCAAAGGGACGTCAAGGGCAGCCGGAATTCGAAGATCACCTCGTGCCTTCCAGCGGCGACTTCCACTCCGCGCATCAAATGGTTGGCCCGCAACAGGCCTGCAGGTTTCCCGTCAACTGTGACTCGCCAACCGGGATCCCAGCGATCATTCAAGAGCAGGACGCCCGGGGATGGACCGTCCACGGAAATAACCAGCCGATCGGATCGGTAGCTGCCAATGACCGCCGTTCCCGCCGTACCGTTTGTCCGGGCGGTCAATCCGCTCGACGCCGGCAACACCACCGCCGTCGTTGGATCAAAAGCCGCATCGCGTATCCGACTTAGAACCGCCGCATCGTCCGGGAGAACTTCAACGCGGGAATGGAGCATCACTCGAGGCAAAGCACCCGAGAACTCAAACAGGGCGTAAGGGCCATTGGTGGCCGCCACAACGGTAACATCATCGTAAAACTGTTCCTGTGGAATGGATGCCTTGGGGCCCGAGGATCCCGACTTGGCGGCAGCCCCGAAGGCCATCACTTCACGGATGCGCTGACGAGCCGGGTCAAATGCCTGGTTTAACTGCCCGGCCGAACCCCGGGAGGCCAAAATGTAGCGAGTGTTGGTCAGTTGCCACAGGCGGCCAGCGAGGGGGAGTTGCGTGGCGTTCGCCGGGCGGAAATTCTTGAAATAGGCCGCATCGAGCTCGGGTTCCCGTGGCATTTGGCTGATGTCGAGCGTCTGGATGTTGAAATACGGGAATAGCTGCTCAACCCACAGATGGTGGACCGATAGCCAGGGATCGTTGGGCGCTCCGCCAGCCAATGGCATGCCCCGGTGCGGGTCGACATATCCCGAAACCCGATGTTCCCAGGGTTTCTGCCGCAATACGTCCAGCACGGGATTCGTCTGATATCGGCGTTCTCGATTGTACGTGACCACCCAGGGGGTTACGGCCCGTAGCAAGTCGAGGACCAGAATTACCCCCAATAATCCGCACATCGCCGCACTGCCTCGGCCGACAAACCACCCCGACTGCACCGTTACCAAGGCCAGAATGCTCCCGGCGAGAACGAGCACGAATAGCCAGACCTCTCGAATCGCGAACCCGGCGGTGGCCGGCACTCCATAGTAGGGAAGGGTGGCCAAATAGTCGGCCAGTTGGGTTTTGCAACCGGTGAATGTCATCGCTCCCGCCACACACAGGACGGCAAAAAGGCCGACCCCGAGCGTCCATCCATGCTCAAAGTCCGAGGCACCGCGCCACCCCCTCCGGAGCTGGTCCCCGAGACCCACGGCAATTCGTCGTCCCTCCCCGGCATACATTCGGATCATTCCCTCCAGGCCATAGCCAAAGAGGACGAGCAGGCAAAACTGCGTCACGTGCAGGAATTTTAAGGGAATCCGGATGGTGGAAAAATACGGGAGCTGATAGACGATCTGGTAGAAGGGTGCAAACCGACCAAAAGCGATCAGGAGACTCAGGAGTGCCCCGCCCGCGAAAAAGGCAATCATGTTTCGCTCGGCTGCGGAAAACGGCTGCCGATGGCCCGAAACCGCCGCCCGGGCGATCGCCCAGACCGCGACTAACAGTAAGACAATTCCGGGATACTGCCCGTTCCCGTTGTGCCTCGACTGAGCGGTGCCAGTAGGACCCACTTCGCCCCAGTAGGCACCCCCCTCCGCCGTGTCCAAACGGTACCCCATGATGCCTGGGACGAGGAAGCGTACGACCTCCTTCTTGGGGAAACTCCAACTGGTGGCAAAGTTCCACTGGGCGGCCTTCGACTCCGGATCCTGTTTGGTACCGACAATGCCCGTAATTTGAGTTTGGACGAGCGTCACCAGGATGTTGGCCGCCGTCATTGCCGCTACCAGGGCGACCACCGCGGTCCCCGCAAACCCGAGGCCCCACGCTTTTGCCGAGAGCCCGTTTCGCACAACGGTCCACCAGACGGCGAAGGCAGCGACGAAAACGCTGAAGATGGCGCCATTATCGAAACCTTCCATGACCGCTATCCCCACGAACACGCCGGCCAACGGCCATCGAGCCCACGCAGGCCGAACCGGCGACGCCACGGTGCCCACGGCTAAGGCGGACATCGCGACGCAGAGAGGCAGAGTGCCCAGTCCCCAGGCGGCGAGGCTGAAGTAATCGGAATTAAGGGAGGCCGCGAGCCCCAGCAGCACACAGGCCGGGGGACGGAAGCCCAGGCACCGTCCCAGGAACCAGAAGGCAACCCCCAGAACAAACAAGGTGGCTGGCGCGTAGTACCGACTGAACCCCAACGGACCCAGGAGCCAATAGAGGAGACTCGTAAAATCCGGTGACATGTTGCCCCCAGAATTGCCCAACCAATTCAGATCCGACCAAATCCGGGTAAACGCTTCCGGTGTCCGGAAGCAAATCGAAGCCGACCTGCCGAACGGACCATCATTTGCGAACACCGAAACCTCGGGCCAGAGAATGCCCGAAAATGACAGGATCGCCACCGTAAGCAGCAATCCGAACAAGACAGCAAGACTTTGCCAAGCCGTCGGTGCAGAGTGAGTTTTCATTGGGTAACCTTTTGCAAGGGTGAATCGGATTGATCACGCCCTCAACCCCGCGAAATTCGGGGATTGAGAAGTTCGACAATGTGATCCGCAATGGCCAGGCACGCCGTTGCCGCCGGCGACGGAGCGTTGATGACGTGAATCGCTCGATCATCCTGTTCGAACGAAAAATCATCCACCAGATCCCCGTCGGGAGCAACCGCCTGAGCTCGCACTCCTGCCGGCGCCGCCACCAAATGGGACTCCTCTATCGACGGGACCAGGCGCTGAAGTGCTCGGACAAACGCTTTCTTGCTGAACGAACGGTACATCTCCTTTAAGCCCATTCTCCAATGTCTTACGGCCAGCTTTCGAAAGCCCGGGTAGGCGAGCGTTTCGGTTAGGTCTCCAATTCGAACGTGACATTTCGTGTACCCTTCGCGAGCGAACGCCAGGACGGCATTCGGCCCACATTCCACGCCGCCGTGAGTCATTCGGGTGAAATGAACCCCCAGAAACGGGAAACTCGGATCCGGCACCGGATAGATCAGGTTTCGGCAAACGGACCGGGCCTCTTCCTTCACTTCAAAATACTCTCCCCGGAACGGTACGATCTTCACTCGCGGCGAATGCCCGGCCAATCGGGCTATCCGATCCGAGTGCAGGCCCCCACAATTCACAAGAAAATCGACCGAAGTATCCCCATCGCTCGAAGCCACCGTCAGTCCCTCCCCATTCCGGAGAACACCGTTCACGCGGGTCCCCAACCGCAGGGTATGTCCACTCGCGCGTAACAGCTCACCAAGGCGTTCACAAAACCCGACATAGTCCACGATCCCCGTTTCCGGAACGTGCAGCGCCCGGATTCCAGTCACGGCCGGCTCGAGTTCTTTCAGCCGCTCAATTCCAATAACCTCACACGCCACGTTGTTGGCAATCCCACGCTGATGAATTCGCTCCAGCGCCGAAAGCTCGGCGGAGTTCAGGGCGACAATCACCTTGCCGCAAGCTTCGTAGGCGATGGAGTGTTCCTCGCAGAATCGTTCGAGCTGCGCCCTGCCGGATTTGCACATTCTCGCCTTGCTCGATCCGGGCTTGTAATAGATCCCCGAGTGAATCACCCCGGAATTGCGCCCCGTCTGGTGCGTCGCCAGCTTCAATTCCTTTTCGAAGACCACGAGATGGGCGTCGGGGTGCCGGAGGCTCAACTTGTATGCGACCGAAAGCCCAACAATCCCGCCGCCGATAATAGCAATCCGGGGACCCTTCATCTTGATCGTAAGGCCGACACAGAGAGGACCGTACGGAAACTTGCCGGGGCAGCACAAGCTCTCGATGGCTGAAGTCTCACGGTGTCACGGCCGCTGGCGAGGAGAGGCCGTTCCGCGGACTTTTGTGAATAGTTTGCCCGGCCCACTTGGCAAAAAAAGCCCAGTTTAACCCAAAGTCCGCGTAGTCACCGCTGCGGAATCGGAGGGAGTGTGCACCGCGTCAAATGAATGCACCGATCGAGTACGGAACCGAAGCAAACGCCGCGACCCGTGCGGCCAGTCCGGCCCCGCCCTGCGGCACCGCGTTTGGATGCTCGCGCGATTTCCTCGAAAACCGTTTCATTTATACCGTCATCTCGCCCCGAGCTCACGGGCTGTCGGTCGGTGTGAACATGAATCCCGACCAGCGCTGCAATTTCGATTGCGCGTATTGTGAAGTGGACCGCACCGAATGTCCGCGTGAATCAAAACTGAACGTTCCCGTGATGATGACCGAGCTAGAACGGACGCTCGCAATGGTCCAGTCCGGCGCAATCCGTCAGCGGCCTTGCTATCGAAATGCACCGTCTGAGTTACTGGAATTGCGACACGTTACCCTCAGTGGTGAAGGCGAACCGACACTCTGCCCCAACTTCGTCGAAGCCGTCGAAGCCGTCGTCCACCTGCGTGCCCGCGGACGTTTCCCTTTCTTCAAACTCGTCCTTATCACCAACGCGAGCGGCCTCGACCGCCCGGAGGTTGCGCAGAGCTTGAGCCTCTTCACCCCACGCGACGAAATGTGGGTCAAGGTCGATGCGGGCACGCAGATTTACATGCAACGTGTCAACCGACCGGACTGCACCCTTGCAAAGATCCTGGCGAATATTCTCGCGGTCGCCCGCCACCGGCCCGTCGTCATTCAGAGCCTGTTTCCGTCCATCCACGGTGAGGTGCTACCCGCTTCGGAAATTGAAGCCTACGTTCAGCGCCTCCGGGAGCTAAAGGAAGCCGGCGCGCAAATATCGCTCGTCCAGATTTACTCGGCGACACGCCCCACCCTCCACTCCGAGTGCGGCCATTTGCCGCTGCGCACGCTCTGCGCCATCGCTCAACGCGTGCGCGACGCCACGGGGTTGGTGGCGGAGGTTTTCTAAATCCCGGATTCGTTAATTGCCCGCGGCGGCGTTTCGATTCGTTTCAACGGGGGCAAACACCGCCCCGTTACGAATCCAGTCCAGCAGGGTCATGATTTCCTCCAGCGTGAGCCCCTGTTTGCCGGCCGGCGGCATCACGTCGTCGTGTTCGGCCGGAAGGAGAATGAGACGCGCGAGATTGCTCCCCATCGGGTCGCCGGGCTTGATCGCGACGTGGTCGCTCTCGCCCGCCTTGATAGCCAATTCTGGCTGGTCCAGGCGATAGCCCCCTTTTTGTTTGTCGGAACCATGACACCGGTAGCACTTGGCCTCAAGGAGGGGCTGGACTTTCTCCACGTAGTGCCGCTGGCGCTCATTGAGAGCCGCGGAATTCGTGATGGATAAGCGCGCGACCTCGTTCTCCAGAAGTTCACGGACGAACTCCGGCGCGTTCTCCACCAAATACTTTGAGCCGTGCGTCAAGTTACCACCATAATGCCCTGCCACCACCACGAGCGCCAGCGTGCCCGTGAGGACGCCACGATAAACGCGCATCCATCCCCGACCGACGGGATCGCGGTAGGCAATCCATTACAGCACAAGCGTCGCCGCGGTGACGATGGGCACGGCGATGCCGTAGATGCGGTGCAATTCCATGGCCTGGAGGTCATACCCACCGCCACCGGCGCGCATCAGACCAAAGGCAGCCGAGATAACTCCCGTCAGAAGCCCCAACCACAACACCATCACGGTCACCCGGCGCACCTCGCCGTTGGGACGAAACGCATAATAGATTTCGAGAATCCCCGCCATCGTCAGAAACCCGATGGGAAAATGCAACATGACCGAGTGGAACGGCGCGAGGAACGGTCGCCACTCGAAGAGTCTGGGCACCACGGCCGGTGCCGCGCCCGCGAAGGCGCTACCGGCTGCGACCACCCCCAGGAAAGCCACGCATCCGATCCGCATAGTCTCAATCGCTTTTCGTTTTCTCATTTGATCTCTCTATTAAGCCTGCGAATCTTTCGTGCCTGCAAGAGGGTTCGCCGCTCGCATCGCGAACGACCCCAGCGAAAACGCAAGGACCGATCGAGTCATCCTTGCAGACGCGAGGCATTCGATCTCCCCTGGCGCCAAAGGACATTGCGATTCTTGGCGAAAACTCCCCGGTTCTTGGCGTGATCTGCAAACAGATCAGCCCGAGCCTTGTTCGTCAGGATTAGGCGTTCAACACCGAGCCAGGCGAGCGAGTTTCTGCAAATGTTCCGGTGTTCCCAACGCGATCAGCCGCGTGTTCGGCTCGACCACCGTGGCACCGCGGGGATGGCAATTCCATAGCCCATCGGCCGTCTTGCACGCCAATACCGTGACATCGATTTGATGTCGCGTCTGAGCGTCACCCAGCGTTTGACCGGCCAAAGCAGAACCCACCATGATTTGAATCTGCTCCAGCACCAGTTCCATGCCGCTGGCGTGCGACACTTCATCCAGGAAATCCGCCACATCCGGGCGCACCAGCATCGTAACGAGGCGCCGGCCAGCAATGTGATACGGGAGGATGACCCGATTCGCGCCGGCCCGCAGCAGCTTCGGCTCCGACTCCTCGATGTCGGCGCGCGCCACGATGGAAAGATCCGCGCGCAGACTGCGAGCGGTGAGCACGATGAAGACGTTCTCGGCGTCGGATTTCGCGGCAGCCACGAGTCCACGGGCACGATCGATGCCCGCTTCCCTGAGTATGGCATCGTGCGCTGCATCGCCAACGATGGCGAGCGCTCCCGCTTCCTGCACCCGGGCGACATTTTCCAAGCTCAAGTCAACCACCACAAACGGCAGGCCCTCGGACTTGAGTTCTTCGACGACATTGCGTCCCACCCGACCGTACCCACATACAATGACGTGGTTGGAAAGTTCAGCCATCATGCGATGCCTTTTTTGATGCTCCCAATGTCGTCGCCATTCCCCGGAGAATAGCAACTGCGCGAGCTGCGTCAGTGCATACGCGGCCAGGATGCCGCCGCTGACAATCAGCCCCATCGTAAAGATTCGCCCGCCGGTCGAGAGCGAACGCACCTCGCCGTAGCCGACCGTGCTGAGCGTGATCACCGTCATGAAGAGCGCATCCAAGAAAGACCAGCCTTCGATCCAGAGATAACCGACCACTCCTATTGTCGGCAGCACGATCAGTCCAATGACAATGGGCCCGAACCGGTCGAAGAGGCGCTGTCGGGTCGACCGGTTCATATGAGTCGTAGATGTTCATGCTTCATTTGGATGCCGGTTCGCAGCATTCCCTTCGGGACGCATGCATCCAAGAGGGATCTGTCGCTTTCATTAAATCGAACATAAGCGATGTCTCGTGAAGCATTAATATCAATTCCAGCGGGGCGGTCATAATTCGGCGCACCCGCTCAGTGCACCGCTTTCTGAACGTTGGTTACCCTTTCCGGGATATCCTGATTCAAACCGGCGATTTGATAAATGATTTCCCCGGGCTCGTCCAGGAGGGTAATCAGGCTGGAGTGGGCGAACTGACCGCTGACTTCACGCTTGAATCTCACACCCAGCAAAGCGCCCAGCTCGAGCGTGTCGTCCGGCTTTCCGCACAGGAATATCCACGGATCGGCGCCGAGTTGGGTCGCCTCGCGCTAGCGGTGCAATGCCTCCGGAGTGTCTTGCCGGACTAGACCAGCCGTTTTTCTGGGCCAGCGACCGTCCGCATCCCGAGCGCACCCTTGTTGAAAGCGCGATAACAAGGGAAAGCCGACAAAACCGATTGCTCGCACGAAACCGACCGGTTCAATCCTCCATTGCATTGTGCTGGCCAATCGGGGGTGAGGGTCGCACAAAGGGCGAAGAATACCCGGGCGGCACCCGGTTACTTCCCTCAAGAATGAAGCGCCACGTATGCAAAACCTAGAGGCCAAACCCTGGCATGCAGTGCCCGCAGAAGAGCTCGCTGAATTTCTCAGCGTGAATCTTTCGACCGGCCTGTCAGGGGATGACGTCCGTCGAAGACAGAAGGAATTCGGCCCGAATCGCGTCACCCCGCATCGTGGCGCGCCGGCGTGGATGAAGTTGCTCCAGCAATTCAACCAACCGCTCGTTTACATCCTCCTCGCCGCCTCCGGTGTCACCGCATTCCTCGGCGAATGGGTGGATTCTTCGGTCATCTTCGGTGTCGTTTTCATTAACGCCATCATCGGATATCTCCAGGAAACCAAGGCGGAGAATGCCATCGAAGCGCTCTCCCGCATGGTTGTCACCGAGACCACCGTGCGGCGTGACGGCCAACAACAACGCATCCCTTCCGAGGAACTCACCCCGGGGGATGTGGTGCGGCTCCAGGCCGGCGACCGAATTCCTGCCGACCTGCGCCTGTTTCACGTGCGCGGGTTGCAGGTGGACGAATCCCCCCTCACCGGCGAATCCCTGCCGGTCCATAAACACACCAATTCCCTCGCGCCAGAGACAGTCCTGGCGGACCGCAAGAACCTCGCCTTCGCCGGCACCCTCGCCACGGCCGGTCAGGGCGAGGGAATCGTCTGGGCGACGGGCGACAAGACGGAAGCGGGCCGGATCGCCACGCTGATCACCCAGGCGGCCGATTTGCAAACCCCGCTCACGCGCAAAATTGCCGAGTTTAGCCGGCTGCTCCTGTGGGGAATTCTCGCGCTGGCGCTCGCAACATTCGTCACGGGCGTGGCCCGCGGCGAAAAGGCCGCTGAGATGTTCATGGCCGCCGTCGCGCTCGCCGTGGGCGCGATTCCCGAAGGGTTGCCTGCCGCCGTCACCATTGTACTAGCCATCGGTGTCGGACGTATGGCGAAACGACAGGCCATCATCCGCAAACTCCCCGCAGTCGAAACGCTCGGTAGCACGACGGTCATCTGCTCCGACAAAACCGGGACGCTCACGGAGAATCAAATGACGGTCCGCGGGATTTTCACCGGGGGAAAATTATATGAAGTGACTGGCTCGGGTTATGAGCCGAAAGGCGAAATTCAGTTCGAAGGCACCCGGGTGGATGTCACCGCCCATCCAGCGCTGGGTGAGTGCCTCCTCGCCGGGTTGCTCTGCAACGACTCACAAATCGCTCGTGACCCAGCCGGGCGCCTCAAAGTGCAGGGGGACCCGACCGAGGCCGCGTTGCTCGTCGCCGCCGAGAAAGGCGGATTGCATCACGCCGATAGGCGTCGTGAGTCGCCGCGCGTGGACATGATTCCGTTCGAGTCCGAGCACATGTTCCGCGCCACACTCCACGACTCGCCGGCGGCCCGAGTCATCTACAAAGTCGGCGCTGCAGAGCGACTCGTGGATCGTTGCGACCGTGCGCTCGATGACTCCGGCCAACCGGTGCCACTCGATCCTCAGACCATCCATCGCGCCCTCGATCAGATGGCCACCCGCGGTCTGCGGGTGCTCGCATTCGTCCGCCGCCACGTCGACGCCGATCACGCCCGACTCGAACACCATCACGTCGCCGCCGGACTGACCTTCCTCGGGTTGCAGGGGATGATCGACCCGCCGCGTCCCGAAGTGATCGATGCCGTGCGCCGATGTCAGCAAGCGGGCATTGCGGTCAAGATGATAACCGGCGATCACCTCGCCACTGCCCGCGTTATTGCGGGTCAGATTGGACTAAAGGGTCCCCGGGAGCGCGACCAACTCGTCGCTCTATCCGGGAGGGAATTGGAAAGAATTTCCGACGTGGAATTGCCACCCATCGCCGAACGTACGTCGGTCTTCGCGCGGGTCGCCCCCGAACAAAAGCTGCGCCTCGTCCGGGCGCTGCAGACACGTGGCCACGTCGTCGCAATGACGGGCGACGGGGTCAACGATGCGCCCGCGCTCAAGCAGGCGGATATCGGTGTGGCCATGGGCATCAGCGGCACCGATGTGGCCAAGGGGGCGGCGGCCATGATCCTGCTGGATGACAATTTTGCGAGCATCGAAGCCGCCGTGGAGGAAGGCAGGGGTGTCTTCGATAACATCACCAAGTTCATCGTCTGGATTCTACCAACGAACCTGGGCGAGGCGTTGCTGCTCATCACGGCGATGATTCTCGGTCTCCCGCTCCCCGCCCTTCCATTGCAATTACTCTGGATCAATCTCACCGACACGCTGCTGGGGCTGCCATTGACCTTCGAACCGAAGGAAGAAAACGCGATGCGCCGCCCGCCCCGCCGCCCGGGACAGCCCTTGCTGACATTTCCGCTCATGATGCGCACGGGGTTGGTGTCGCTTCTCATTCTCGCGGGCGCGCTCTGGTTGTTCACGGGGGAGTTGAAGGCTGATGGAGGAACTCTCGCCTCCGCCCGCACCGCCGCCGTCAACGTGATCGTGCTCGTCGAGGCCGCCTACCTGTTCAACTGCCGCTCCTTGAATCACTCACTCCTTGCCATCGGCCCGTTCACAAATCGCTGGGCCAATGTCGGAGCTCTGTCCATGGTCGTGGCTCAATTGCTCTTCACCTACTCTCCGGCCATGAACAAACTGTTCCATACCGCACCGATTGGAGCCGAATCGTGGATGCGCATCGTCGCCGTGGCTGCCGCCGTATTTGTCGCCGTGGAGATTGAAAAGTGGATGCGCTTCGGTCGGGGCCGAGGCGCGCACGCCATACCGGGGTGATCCTTGTCGCTCGTCCGCTTCGCGCAGCCCATTCCCCACGCTCGGCAGAACAATATTTGACCAGTTGTTCCCAAATCACGGTAAGCCAACCCACGGGACTCTCGACAGGATCGCCCCGCGAATGGAAAGTTACATCGCTGGGTTCGCAAGGTGCGGGAGGCCGCGCCGCATTTGCATCCCGTTTGACTTTCCCTCTGCGCCAAATATACACTGACAACCATTCATCGAAGAACCGTTATGCTCCCAAAATATACCGTCGAATACACCGTGAAGTTCCGAAGGCACGTGCAGTCCAATCACTTCTCCACGGACGATCCAATCACGTGCGAAGAGTTTGTCCAGGAGTTGTTGGAGCGCGGCTACTCCATCCAGGCGGTCAAACACGAAGGAGTGGATTTGCCCAAGCGCGAATTCGATCGCATCATCAAGACGGCAGCGGGGATGTTGGCCGCAAAACACATTTGCGCATCGCTGGGCATTAAAGGGGAAGAGGAAAAGTTTCGCTTCGGATTCACGGCCTGAACCGATTCTGATTCCCGATGACACTCGAACGATACATCCGTCTTTTCGCGGGTATATTTGTCCTCGCGAGCCTCTTCCTGGCCCACTTTCACAGCTCGAGCTGGCTTTGGTTCACTGTTTTTGTTGGTTTCAATCTGTTCCAATCGTCGCTCACCTGCTTCTGCCCGTTGGAGATTATCTTGAAGAAACTGGGCGTGGGCAAGGTGATGCCGAGTAGCCGTTCCTAGTCTCGCCGCATCGCGCCGGGTGTCGAAGGCTTGCACGCCTTCGACACCGTGCTCGTCGCCAGCACCTCTCCGAGCCGATGAGATCGCCCATTCAAAAAGTCCCGTTCCGTTTCGTGGCCGCCCTATCGATGGGAATCACCGCCACGCTCTTTTTTTCCGCGTGCGACGCGAAACCGGAGTCTTCGCCGGGCACGTCAGCGAGCCCTCCGGCCCTGAAGGTGCGTGTGCAAGCCGTTGAAAGCTCTCCGCAGACCCTTATCGAGGAAGTCCTCGGCTCGGTCCGTGCCAAACGGCACGCGACACTCGAAGCGAAATTGAGCGGCCGGATATTGTCGCTGCCAGTCGTTTTGGGGCAGCGAATCAAAACCGGTGAACGGGTCGTGCGTCTCGACGCCGCCGAAATTGCCGCCCGCCTTGACCAAGCCGAATCATCGCTCCAACAAGCCGAACGCGACTGGAAGCGAGTCACATCGCTCTTCGAACAGCAGGCCGTCCCTCGGGCCGAATATGATGCCGCGGAGGCGCGCCATCGTGGAGCCTTGGGTGGAGCCGCGGAGGCAAGAGCGATGATGAGTTATGTCGATATTCCCGCGCCGTTTGACGGTGTGGTGACCAAGAAATGGGCCGAAGTCGGCGACCTCGCCCTGCCGGGAAAGCCCTTGATTTCCATCGAAGATACGTCCGCATTGCAATTGGAAGCCGACGTACCGCAGGCGATCCTCTCCCAGGTTAAACACGGAGCGCGTCTCGCCGCCCGAGTGGATGGCGTGAGCGGCGAGTTAACCGGTACGGTCAGTGAAGTCGCCCCCTCCGCCGATGCCGCCAGTCGCACCTTCCGAGTCAAAGTGGATTTGCCGGAACAGCCGGGCTTGAGTTCCGGTCAATTTGCACGGCTGCGTGTGCCGGTCGGAACCTCCCACTCGTTGCGAGTGCCCGCGGCCGCGGTTGTGCACCGAGGGCAGTTGGAAATTGTTTTCGTGGTGGTGAAACAGCACGCGCAATTTCATCTCGTGACGACGGGCAACACGGCGTTTCGTTGGGATTGGGAATGTGACTGCGGCGGCGTGAGTTAAAGATATTCCTAGACTCAGGGCGTCTAAAGCCCCACCTTCGAGTGGGATGAAAGCTCTCACGAACGCATCCGTTGGCCCTTCGGCGCCACGACTTACCA